>JBAIXL010000035.1:0-2161 GCA_037916685.1 Methanolinea tarda | reverse complement strand
TGATGAAATAATCCTGTGCCCCGATTTTTATTCATACAAAGGAATTACAGGATTGGGGAGAAGAGACGGGAGAGTGAAGATCGTGCCCGGAAAAACAGGGAGCGGCTTGCATACCATTCAGGAGTGAGCTCGGTGCAGTAGGAAAGGTCATCGAGGTACGCCTGCTTCAACCCCCCGGCCACCTGTGAATCATAGATGACTGCATTTGTCTCAAAGTTCAACCGGAAACTCCTGATGTCCCAGTTCGCACTGCCGACCGAGGCCGCAGCCCCGTCAATCACTATGGTCTTTGCATGGAGGAAGCCCTTGTCATACGTATATGCCCTGACCCCGGAACTCAGGAGCTCCTCAACATAGGAATGGCTTGCCCAGTACACAAATATATGATCCGGCTTGCTCGGGATCATAATCCGGACGTCAATCCCTGACTGTGCTGCAATATGGAGAGCGTCCATGACACTCTCATCAGGGATAAAGTACGGCGTCTGGATAAATACCGTTTCCATCGAGCTGGTGATCATCTTCAGGTACGAGTCCTTTACCGGGTTCCAGCCCGTGTCCGGCCCACCGGAAACGATCTGGACCGTGGACATACGGGGAAGAGGGCTCTGGTGGAAATACCGGTCCCGAATCTCCAGTTTTTCCCTTGAGGCGAAATTCCAGTCAAGATAGAACCTCATCTGGGCAGCCATTGCTCCCGATCCCCTGATCCGTACAGCAGTGTCACGCCAGAATCCCCACCGCCTGTTCAGCCCGATATAATCATCACCGATATTAAAACCGCCAATGAATACGGTTTCACCATCGATAATCGCAATTTTCCGGTGGTTCCGGAAGTTAACCCGGTAGTTGAAATAGGAAAACAGGGAAGGGAAAAAGACCGCGTGCCTGCCCCCGGCAGCAGTAAATTCATCATAGAAATGGGCGGGCAGCCCACCGCTTCCTACCCCGTCGACAAGAAGCCGTACTTCCACCCCCGCCCGGGCCCTTTCGGTAAGCGCCTTCATGATGTCCCGGCCAAGCCGGTCGTCCTTCAGGATAAAATATTCCAGGTGCACGTGGTCATGGGCATCACTGATATCCCTGATAAGATCAGCAAACTTGGCATTTCCCTCGATATACGCGGTAACGTGGTTATTTGTCGTAATCAGGGTCTGGTTATCCCGGAGCAGCAGCACCTCAATCCTCTGGAAGGCTCCCGACCACCGACCGGCCGGTCCCTCACCGTGAGATGGGGACTCCTTTATGTAGGATGACATCAGGTCCGTCAGTTTCCGATCGGTCTCGTGCTTGAGGGAGAACAACTTCTCCTTCCGGTAGTTCTGGCCAAAAATCAGGAACAATAAAAATCCAAGGAATGGCAGCAGGAACAACACAAGAAGCCATGAGACTGCACGGGTCGGTTTTTTTCTCTCGACGAAAATAATCGTAATGGCAAAAAAAATATTTGCGATCAGTAATACCGGCACCAGAAACTGGTAGAGCACGAGTACAAAATCGACCGCCTGCACCAGAAAACCCGGAGCCACTGCACACCTCAGGACAGGGTGATTTCACCCATCGCTGATGGATAGGTTACTACCCGGACCTATATAGTTTACATCCGGATTTTCAGTCTACATCCTGTTGTGCGTGGGCCGGATACGACCAATCACCGTTCTGATACGGTAATTCAATATCCTTTTCCCGGTATCCTGCCACAGGAGGGGAGTCCCCACCTGGTGTACATCTTAAAAAGGGCTTTTGTAGAAAAACGTCTGCCTGATGACGCACCAGGGCTTTGCACCGCCGCTGTGGCGCCCCAGTTACGATAATGCTGTTTACCCGGATCGGGATTTCTCGTTGCTACGGTGGAATCGTATGCGCCTCCGCCCCCAACAAGGGCAGATGGCGCAAGGGGGGCTTCAATTTTCGAAAAAGGACTTCTGCAGCGCCAAAAAAGGATTGCTTCCCTGCAACTACTTCATCGGGACAGGGTAGAGGATATCCCCGACATTGGGGAGGGGGATTGTTGCGATCGTGGTGTTGAGATCGTCGAGCGAATTTGCCTTGATCTGCTTTGAGGACATTGTGTAGAGCACATTACCGATATAGAGGGACCGCTTTACCTCTGAGGTCGAGCTGCCGTAATAGTAGTAGCCGGTATCTCCGGTACCATGCT
>JBAIXL010000034.1:0-6144 GCA_037916685.1 Methanolinea tarda | reverse complement strand
GAGCTCGGCCATTATACCTTTCTGAAGAAGATCACGGGGAAGGACGTTCCGCCCCATACGTTGCGGATAGGGTGGTATTACGCCCTTGCCCGGCTTCTGGGAATCACGTTCTCCATCAAGCTGATGGAGTCCGGTGAAGGGGACATAAAAAAATTCTATCAGGACCTGGGCAAAGAAGTGCCCGCCGTTCTGGAACTGATTCCGGAAGAAGATGCCCATGAAAAGAAACTCGTCGGCATGATCGATGAGGAGAGACTCTTGTATGTGGGTGCGCTGGTGCTGGGGCTCAACGATGCCCTGGTCGAACTCACCGGAACCCTGGCAGGCCTCACATTCGCTCTCCAGAATACCCGGGTCATCGCCTTGGCTGGACTGATCACTGGTATCGCTGCGTCGCTCTCCATGGCCGCCTCTGAGTATCTGTCCACAAAATCAGAGGAAGGGAAGCTGAATCCAGTAAAAGCCTCCACCTATACGGGAGTGGCATACCTGATCACCGTCTTTCTCCTGATCGTCCCGTATCTGGTGCTCACCGACTACCGTCTCAGCTTTTTGGTGACCTTAGTATTTGCCATTCTGGTGATTGCCGTATTCACTTACTACATCTCGGTCGCTCGTGACCTGTCTTTCCGCAGAAGGTTTGCAGAAATGGCGGCGATCAGCCTGGGAGTTGCCCTGGTATCGTTCCTCTTCGGTGTGCTGATCCGCATCCTGTTGAATGTAAACCTGTAGGAGAAATTCAGCCGTATCCGGTGATGTCATAGCGGATGGTGCTGGACTTCTGGGCACATTCCTTGCCATAGACCAATACATCTTCCGAGATTTTTTTGAGGAGCGCAGGGTAGACCGCTCCTACCAGTTCCTGGACGGCCGTTCCATTGCAGAACCATTTGAACGTGGGGGTGGCGCGGACCCCGTATCGTTCACCTATCCAGGCGTTGGCCACCACATTCAGAACGACGAAGATCATCCGGCCCTTCATCTCCCGCCCAAACTGTTCAAAATAGGGGCGGATAACCCGGCAGTGGGGACAGGCCGGGCTGTAAAACATCACGCTGACGGGAAGTTCTGCCTTCTCAACCACCCTCTCCCAGTTGCTTCCATCGACCTCGATGATTGTTTCTGCTGCTCCACCGGGCATATCGATGGAATCGGGTTGCTGGCATATATGGATTTCTGAGAACCACCTATGGGGCTACAAATCGATCAAAATTCGGACATTTGTCCGGCCTGATGCACAGAAAATGAGGTCGGTTAGATGTAGGGGACGTTGTGCCTCAGGCAGTACTCCAGATCCTGAAGAAGCGGATAGAGGCTGGTAAGATCCCTGGCCCTGGCGGAGAGAAGTTCGGCAATGCTTCCCTTTTCTATCTTCTTTTTTATGAGGGGCAGATACTGCCTCTCATCCGCGGTGGCCGTCTCTTCAGCCCGGGTGTAGAGACGGGACAGGTCATCCCGCAGGGGTCTCACGCCTCCCTGGATTGCCTCTTCCGTGAGATCCAGGAGTCTATCCTGGTCCTCCTCGAGATCCAGGTCCTCCAGACGAAGAAGTGCCAGGATAAAGGCCGTGATGGCCATATCGGATCGCAGGCACTCCTGCTCATCGATGGCCTTGATTTCCAGACAGCTGCGGGAAAACCGGATGATCACTCCTCGGGAATTCACCCATTCCCGGCAGAGTATCTGGGCCCCTTCCTGCTGCAGGCTCCGGCAGATGTCTTCCTGGATGGCGTGATAATCGGCGAGGCGCTGCAACTTCTCCGGAATGAGCATGTTGCAGATCAGCGGGATCTTTTCCTGATTTTTCCGGTAAAAAATCAGGCGGTTATCCATGGTCGTTGTCTTCTGTCCCTCCACGAAAGGGGACGCCGCAGAAACGGCCACGAGATACGGGATCAGGGCCCGGATGCGGTTGTGGAGGGTGATCAGTTCCTGCTCGGACCGGTAGGGTATATTGATCTGAAGCGCCTGAATGTTCAGCCAGCCATGCTGGCGGATATTGAATATCCGGTCATACTCTTCGTAGACCTCTCCTTCCTCATGATTCCAGACACCGGTCATATCGAGGCGCAGCAGGGGATGCATTCCCAGACCGAGGAGCTGCAGGTCCGGGTGCAGGAAATTATAGAGATTGGTGATACCCGCCTGAATCACCCGTTCCAGTTCCCGCAGCGATTCCTGAGGCTTCTTCGGAACGATTTCCATCACGTGCTTCTGGAGTTCCTTGGAGATGATCACGTCACCCAGCGGGGTCTCGTTCTGGATTCTTCCCGACATTCTCTCCAGGATCTGATCGGAGACCGGCATGGGCCGGAACGAAGGATCGTTCAGGGAGTACTCGTGTTCAGTTCCGATAGTCATGACAATCCTGGAGAGGGATCTCCGCCACCTTTTCGGTCTCCGGCTCTTCGACTTTCAGGATCTCCGATAGCTCGCGTTCGGGGAGTGCCTGCACCAGCGAGGCGAGGTTCCGCACCGCATGTTCATACTGTTGCCGGTATGCCTCCGGATAATATTTGAGGTGACCCACCAGGGGGCAGATGCTCTCCTTCTTCAGAAAGATCTCCAGTTTTCCATCATGGATATCGAAGGTGAAGGGACCCGCACGGCAGGTCTCTGGTTTCTCGGTGTTGATCTGGCATCGCGTGTGGTTGAGCATGGTGCAGAACCCGTCCTCGCGGACCTTCAGTCTGCGATATCCGTTCTGTTCGATTCGACCGGAGAGATCGATACACGTTCCAATCCGTTGAATACGTTCGTCGGTGAGCGGCGGATGTGCTTCATGACAGCACCGGCCACCGCATTGTTCACAGATACGGGAGAAAATATCAAACCAAACCTCGGACATGGGCGCTCACTCTCCGAGCAGGTGGGAGATGATCTTTTCATAAATGAGAGGATAGTACTCGTCCTCCCCGCTTTCAAGGGAAGGATTGTCGTTTACCTCTATCACATACACTTGTTCATCTTTCTCCTTTATATCAACCCCATACAGACCCGATCCCACTGCGCCGGCGGCCTGAAGGGCAACGTCGACGATACGGGAGGGTACTCGTTCCTGGGGAACACTCTTCACCGCGCAGTACACCACGTGGCCGTTCACCGTCGCCTGGATCTTGAAACTCTCGGACGGGATGATATATTTGCAGGCGTAGAGTACTTCTCCATTCAGAACTCCTACCCTCCAGTCAAACTGGCTTTCCACAAAGGCCTGGGCTACGATCCAGTCGGAAAGTTTGATAAATCTCTTGGCCACGCGAAGAAAATCGGGAACTGTATCCACCTTCTCCACCCGCGCCGAGAACGATGTGGAGGGTTCCTTGACGATGACCGGAGTTCCCAGCTGTTCCAAGACCTCGGTGGCATGTGCGGGAGTGAGCTGGCTTTTCTGAAGAAACAGGGTCTGGGGGATCGGGACATCTCTACGCACCATATGCAGGTACATGTTGATCTTGTCCGAACAGATCTGAATGGAATCCGGATCGTCGATGACCCGGACCCTGTGGAACTCCGCCATCTTCGCGGCCACGAAACTGATATTCATCGGATCGGTCCGGCTGCGGATGAAGAGCCCATCCAGCCGTGCGATTCGTTTGATGTCCACGGGAAATATGAACGAGAGGGTGTGTCCCATCTGCTCCGCGGTATCGCGAATGCGAAGCAATGCAGTGAGCTGTTCCGCATTGCCCAGGGTCTGGCGGTCCACAAATACGCCCAGGTTACTCAATCGCGTTCACCTCCAGGTGGGTCTGCAGAAGTACGCGGTCTTCCGGGGACAGCTTGGAATATTTTGCGTTGCTCAACGAAGAGAGAATATAGTTCTCACCATCCCAGACTACGGTAATCGAGAGAAGCGGGATGCGGAACGCGGTGAATACGGAGCGGGCAAGGTGGCCGAGCTCTGGCTCGTCTTCCGTCGTCTCGCCGAAGATCCCGGTGAAGGAGAACACTTCGGATGAGTCGGTAATGGGCTGGTAACAGAAGGGATATCTTCCATGGTTGGTGATGTGATGGATCACCTCACGGGCAACCTCGTTGTCCCGCAGAATGCTGTACTCTGCGGGATCTGCATAATAATGGATTCCGTAGGCAATCGCAGGGAGGGGTGCATAACTGTAGGAGACTTCCCAGGCGCATGCCCGGATACCTTGCATATATGCCTTCTCCAGACAGATGGGAACCACGAACGCTTCGATCAGATCTCGGGCGGAAGGTATGGTACGTTTTCCCTGGATCTCCTGGCGAATGATGCGGTAATAGGTCTCTGATTTATAGAAGTAATTATCACTGACAAAATACGTGGTACCGCCTTCAACCTTTTCATAGATCGTGTCTTTTTTAAGACTGGTGGGCGAAGTCACCATAAGAAACGAGGTATCCCTTCCTGTCGCCTGGACGGATGCATGTTGAATGGCCTGTGTCTTGATAGATTTTATCGGAGCCGATTTATTTCTTTCGACAATTTCCGGTAGTTCGCTGCAGGGGGGCTTAGATTCCCATCCTGGAAAAACAAAAATTCATATCAGGGGGGGATAACCGGAATCTACGTATTTATCGCTCCTGATCCTTGCGGCGGTATTCCTACTCATCGCGATACGACAGGTGGGGAGATTCAGGTTCCGCATCTGGCAGGTGATGACCGGGGGGGCAATCGCGGTCCTGGTTACCGGTCAGATCACTTTGCAGGATGCGATCCGGGCTGTCAACCTTGATGTCCTCCTCTTTCTGTTCGGAATGTTCGTCGTGGGAGCAGCTCTGGAGGAGAGCGGATATCTGTTCACTCTGGGACACCGGTTGTTCCGGCGGGCTCATACCGTGGACCGGCTGCTCCTCCTTCTCCTCTTTTCATTTGGATTTCTCTCTGCCCTTCTGATGAATGATACCCTCGCCATTATCGGCACGCCCCTGATCCTGTATTACGCACAGAAATTTCATCTGCCCACCCGCCTGTTTCTCCTCTCTCTCTGCTGCGCCATCACCACTGGGAGTATCATGAGCCCGATCGGAAACCCGCAGAATCTTCTGGTCGCCACATACAGCGCGATGGACAATCCGTTTCTGACCTTTGCTCTCTACCTGGGGGTTCCCACGGTGCTCTCCCTGGGCGCAGCCTATCTTCTCATTCGGTGGATGTACGGGGGGGAGTTGAATCTGGCGATTTCCGGGGAGGATGGACCACCGGTTACGGATCCGCACCTGACAACGATAGTCAAGGGATCCCTTCTGCTCCTCCTGGTCCTCATTGCCGCGCGAAGTCTCTCACCCCTCTTCCCTTTCTTAGGTCTGATCAGCCTTCCCGTGATCGCCCTTGTATCCGCCGCCCCTCTTCTTCTCTTCAGTCGGAGACGTATGCAACTGATGCGGTCTGTTGACTGGTCCACCCTGGTCTTTTTCATCGCCCTGTTTGTGTTGATGGGGAGCGTGTGGCAGTCCGGAGTATTCCAGTCACTCCTGCGGGGAGGAGTCCCGGATTCGGTCCCAGGAATCCTCGCACTCAGCGTGGTGATCAGCCAGTTCATCTCCAATGTCCCGTTTGTAGCGCTCTTCCAGCCCCTGCTGGTCTATCGGGGAATTCCTACCAATCAGGTGATGGCACTGGCCGCGGGCAGCACCCTTGCCGGTAATCTCACCATCCTGGGTGCGGCCAGCAATGTGATTGTGATCCAGCAGGCCGAGAAGAAGGGGGAAACGCTGACTTTTACGGAATTTCTGCGGTTCGGGCTCCCCCTCACGGTCATCCAGGCGGGAATCTTCTCCCTCTTCCTGATGACGGTCTGAGGTTCAAGAAAAAGAAGAGTGGACTCCGTTACAGGTTCTTGAGGGCAACGATATCTTCCACCCCTACGAGTTTCCATATACAGGATCGTTCTTCGGCTCCAATCGACTCGATCGGATCGGCCGGGGAGTGTCCGAGTGCCGCAAGAATGTTACGAGACAGATGGTGTTCTTTGATCATCTGTACAAATTTCTGCCGAATTTTCTTCTTTTCAATGGCATCCACCACCTCTTCCAGACGGCCCTGCATGGTGACAAAGGTGTAACTGGAGAGATCCTGGGTATATTTTTCGATCTCCACCGAGATGTATGGATTTCGACGGAAATACTCGATCTTCTTTCCGTATTTGGTGGAGATGAAATACAGAA
>JBAIXL010000033.1:0-5723 GCA_037916685.1 Methanolinea tarda | reverse complement strand
CCCTGATAAGGAAGAACGCGGAACCTTCTCGTCACTCTCGCAGGTGGATTTTCGGGCACGAAGAGGCATACAAGGGAAACCTTCAAAAACCCGCACGACTGTATCGCATGTGGGCCGATTGTATAGGATTCAATCGGGCAGCCTGCACACGGTATCCTATCCGATAAGAAGAAACCGTAAATTTCCGTCAGGGAAGGTAAAAATTATGCCGCGATCACTCAAGGAATACCACAAGAAACGGGATTTCAGCAAGACGCCCGAACCCGAGGGAAAGGGGGAAAAACCCTCCGGAAAAAGGATATTTGTCATTCAGAAACATGATGCCACCACCCTCCACTACGATTTCCGGCTCGAAGTGGACGGAGTGCTTGTGTCCTGGGCGGTCCCCAAAGGACCTTCCACCGATCCACGGGAGACTCGTCTGGCCATCCCCACTGAGGACCATCCCCGCGAGTATGCGAATTTCGAAGGAGTGATTCCCGAAGGAGAATACGGCGCCGGGACCGTTCTGATCTGGGATCGAGGGGATTACCGAAATCTGCGGGAAGGTGAAGGAGAGGAATCCCTCTCCATGGAAGCGTCCATCGAAGACGGGAAGGTGGAGGTCTGGCTGGACGGAGAAAAGCTACAGGGAGGGTTTGCCCTGATCCGGACAGGGTACGGGCGGAACAAAAACGGCTGGATCCTGAAGAAGATGGATGATGAAAAGGCTGATGCCCATCGGAACCCGGTCAGCCAAGAACCGGACTCGGTGGTTTCCGGGCGGAGCCTTGAGCAGGTGCGAAAAGAGGAGGAGGGCGGGGTATTAGCCCGTCACTAAGGAAGACCTTGGCGCGTGATGGAGGATTCGACCCGTAGAATCGGGGATGGATTTATGAATACTCTTTTTAATACATTGTACGGACATCAGAACGAGGAATTTTCCTTCGTGGGTTTCCCGTGTCAATGGTATCGGCCCGCGGGTTACGGTTATTTCCTGCGAGTCACCCAAATCGCAAAATCGCAAAACAGGTGTGTTCCAAATGGCCCGACGAATTATAATCACCGGTGTCCCGGGAGTGGGCAAGACCACGGTCATCGATGGAGCTCTGAAAAAGCTGGAAGAGGAGGGGATTCGTTACCAGTCCATTAATTTCGGATCCTTCATGTTCGAGGTCGCCTCGCGGGAAGGGAAAGTCAAAGATCGTGACCAGATGCGCAAACTGGACCGGGGAGTACAGAAAGAACTCCAGCGCATGGCCGGCAAGGCCATTGCGGCGATCGCGGGTAACGTGATCATCGACACCCATTGTTCGATACGCACCCCCCAGGGTTTTCTGCCGGGTCTCCCAGAATGGGTGATCGACGAATTGAAGCCGGATATGCTGATCCTCGTGGAGACAGATGAGGATCAGATCCTGCAACGGAGACTGAAAGATCCCACCCGGATACGGGATATGGAGGGAGGGAGGTCCATCGGGGAACACCAGCAATTCAACCGCATGATCGCCGCCGCCATCGCTACCCAGACAGGTTGTACGGTGAAATTTGTCAAGAATCAGGACTTCCTTCTCGAACAGGCCGTTCTCGATATGACGGTCAGCCTGAGGTAACGATGGAAATCCGCAAACACGGTGGGACCATCGCGCTCATACTGGCTATGGGTCTTATGCTCTCCTATGGCATTCCACCGATCCGGGACGGAATCGGCATGGCCATGAACGTCCTGTTTGGACCCCTGTTGAACATCTTTCCCTTCTTTATCATTATTCTGATCCTCTCCACACTGACCGGTCTATACTCTTCCATTATCCAGAAGTACACCATCGATTATGAAAAGATGCAGGAGACACAGGCACGAATGAAGGAATTCCAGAAAGAGTTCCGCGAGGCTCAGCTCTCCCAGGATGAGAAAAAGATCAAGAAACTGGAGTCAAAACGGGACAGGATGATGCAGGAACAGCTGGAGATGTCCCGCGACCAATTCAAGCCCATGTCCTATATCCTGCTGGTCTCGGTCCCTATCTTTTTGTGGCTCCTGTTTGTGATGCCCGGTCTTGTCGCCGATCCCACGTATCTATACCGCACGATTACCTTCCCCTACTTCGGTCAGATTGTGCTTACGGATTCGGCCATCAGTATCATCCCCGCCTGGATCCTCTGGTACATGCTTTGCTCCCTGGCCATCAGCCAGATTATCCGGAAATCCATGAACATCGGAGGTCTCTGATGCGGATCACCATCAGCGGGCCTCCGGGAAGCGGAACGACCTCACTCGCCAAATACGTCGCGACAGGACACCATCTGGAAATGATATCGGCGGGAGAGGTATTCCGCCAGATTGCCAGAGAACGAAACATGGATATCGCGGAACTGGGGAAGCTGGCGGAAAACGACCTCTCCATCGATGCGTTGATCGATGCCCGACAGAAGGAACTGGCCCAGAAGCGGGACAATATCGTGGTAGAGGGAAGACTATCCGGATGGCTGGTTGAGAATGCGGATCTGAAGATCTGGCTGACGGCTCCTCTGAGCTGCCGCGCCAAACGAATCTCTCACCGTGACGAGGTGGATGAATACACCGCCCGTATGATGACCATGGTACGGGAGGCATGCGAGGCGCGACGATATCAGAATTATTACAGTATCGACATCCATGATCTCACTCCCTATCATATCGTTCTGAATTCGGAGCTGTGGACCACCGAGCAGCTCGGAGCCATCGTAGACACCGCCATATCCTGCCTGAAGAAGTGAATATCCTTTTTTTTAGGGAATCGCCGGACTTTCCCACCGAATTTCTGTTTCCGAGAAAGACCGTATCCCGTAAGGCGCCGGACGTAGGTACCCTCATGTGTCTCTTTTTAGAAAAGTTGGTACGAGGCAAAACATATGAACTCGCACAACCCATCCGATCTCCATGACCGATTTCTCCGGATGTGAGATTTCCCCCCGGCGGTGTGAATATCTCCGATACATTCTCGAACAGGGAGGAAGTGTCAAATCCGTGGATCTGGCGGATACGTTCCATGTCGACCCCTCTACCATTACCAAAGCAGTGAGGGAACTCGCTGCTGCCGGATGGGTTCACCATACACCCTATCGACAGATTTCCCTCACGCGGGAAGGGAGGTCGTACGCTGAATTTTTGCTCCGCCGTCACCGGATCCTGGGGCTGGTCCTGTGTCGCCATGGTCTTTCGAGGGAGGAGGCATGTCACCTGGCTGAGCAGATGGAGGGGTCTCTGCCGCGGGTCTTCGTGGATCGTATATGTGCGTCTCTGGGACATCCTACTGAGGGTATCTGTGGTGGGATACCTCCCGGTGAATCCTGTTGCCATACCCAGAATGATGCCCGGGAGCGCAGGGGATGAAGGCACTCCTCCTCTGTTGTGCCGGTGCCATAGCCCTCCTTCTGGTCTGCGGATGTACGGGTAATCCGCCTCCGAATACCGGAAACGGGACCCTGAAGGTGGCCGTAGGAATTCCTCCTCTGGCCGAGTTTGCAGAAGCGGTGGGAGGGGATCAGGTACAGGTTACGGTGATCCTTCCCGCCGGGGCAGACCCTCACACATTCGAGCCCACCCCGCAGGAGGTGGTAGAGATCGGAGGAGCAGATCTGATACTCTCGGTCGGCTCTCACCTTCCTTTCGAGGACCGCCTTGTTCAGGGATTCACGGGTCTCCAGCACCCTCCTGTAGTGGTGAATCTCTCGGAAGATATCGTATTGATTGACCGGGATCCCCATGACTGGCTCTCTCCGGCCAATGCTCGGAAGATGGTGAATGCCACGACGGAGGCTCTCTGCTCGAAGGACCCTGCTCACTGCGGTGTCTTTCAAGTCCACCGGAACACGTACCTCTCCCGGCTCCAGGAAGCCGATGGCGAGATTCGGGCGACCCTGTCCGGTGCACGTCTCCGGACGTTCCTCGTGGTACATCCGGCCTGGGGCTACTTCGCCCGCGAATATGATCTGACCGAGCTCGCCATTCAGGAAGAGGGAAAGGAACCCTCGGCGCCAGAACTTGCCCTACTCATACAAAAAGCCCGGGAACTGGGTATACGGGTAGTATTTGTGGAGCCTCAGTTCAGCAGCCGGGAGGCGGACATTCTGGCCGCTCAGATAAACGGGCGGGTGGAGGAGATCGATCCCCTGGCCGGGGATTACATCGATAATCTGGAACAGGTGGCCCTGCGGCTAAAGGATGCGTAACCATGGTCGCGATCGTGGAGATACGGGGAGTATGGGTGCGCCTGGGCGGAAGAAGCGTGCTGGAGGACATCAACTTTACCCTGGAAAAAGGGGATTTTTACGGGGTAATAGGCCCGAACGGGGGGGGGAAGACCACCCTGATCAAGGTAATCCTCGGGCTGGTTCGACCCTGGAAAGGCGAGGTGCGGGTGGAGGGGGACGCCCCGGAGGTGCAACGTCACCGGCTGGGATATGTCCCCCAGTATCGCACCTACGATTTCACCTATCCGCTGACCGTACGTGAGATGGTTCTATCGGGCCGTTTGGGGCTGATTACGGGTCCTTTCCGGAAATATCATGCAATCGATTATCAGCGGGCGGAGGCAGCCATGAAGATCATGGGCATCACGGAACTCTCCGATCGAGCCATCGGGGAGCTCTCCGGGGGACAGCAACAGCGGGCGATCATCGCCCGTGCGCTGGTCTCCGACCCCCACGCGCTCCTCCTGGACGAGCCGACCACCCATGTCGATCCCCATATGGAGGAGGAGTTCTATGAGATCCTGCGAACCCTTCAGAGCCGGATGGCGATCCTCCTGGTTACCCACGATATGACGGCGGTCTCTGCCTATGTGGACAAAATCGCCTGTCTGAACCGCCGGCTGTTCACACACGGGAATCATGAGATCGACGAGGACATGCTCGCCGCGGTCTACCACTGTCCCATTAATCTGCTTGCCCATGGTGTTCCCCACCGGGTCCTCCGTTCCCATGAGGAAGAATCATGATCGGGCTTCTTGAGTATGAGTTTTTCCGCAATGCCCTCCTGGCAGGGATACTGGCCAGCGCCGCCTGTGGGATCATGGGAACCTATGTGGTGGTCAGGAAAATGTCCTTCATCAGCGGGGGTATTTCTCATGCATCGTTCGGGGGCATCGGGCTGGGGTACCTGCTCGGATTCGATCCCATACTCGGGGCGATCCTGTTCGCTCTTGCCTCCGCCCTGACCATCGGAGTGATCAGCCGGAGAAACCTCCGTTCCATGGACACCCTCATCGGCGCCCTCTGGGCAACCGGAATGGCCATCGGAATTCTTCTTGTCGCCTATTCACCGGGATATGCGCCCGACCTGTTCAGTTATCTGTTTGGCAACATCCTTCTCGTTCCCGCAAGCGATCTGATGCTGATGGGCGGACTCCTGATCCTGATCGCCGGCTCGGTCGTGCTGTGGTATAACGAATTCCAGGCGATCACGTTTGACGACGAATACGCGACCATCGAGAACCTTCCGGTCGGGTTGATGCATCTCTACCTGCTCTCCCTGATCGCGTTAACCGTGGTGATGCTCATCCGCGTGGTGGGAATTATTCTGATCATCGCTCTTCTTACCATCCCGGGGGCCGTCAGCAGGATCTTCACCACCCGTCTGCACACCATGATGGCGGGAGCGATCCTGGTCGGTATGCTGGTCACGCTGACCGGCATGGGATTCTCCTATGTGATCAACGCCCCCTCCGGTGCGACTATCATCCTGGTTGCGGCCGCGGTGTATG
>JBAIXL010000032.1:0-1585 GCA_037916685.1 Methanolinea tarda | reverse complement strand
CTCCCCTGCAACGGGTGGGCCTGTACATCCCGGGGGGAAGAGCCCCCTACCCCTCATCCGCCCTGATGTGTGCGGTTCCAGCCCGGGTAGCCGGAGTTCGGGAGATCTGCGCCTGTTCGCCCCCTCCAATCAATCCCATGACGCTGGTGGCACTGGATATATCCGGTGTTACAGAGATCTATCGATCGGGGGGAGCTCAGGCGATCGCAGCCATGGCCATGGGCACAGAGACCATTTCCCCGGTCCAGAAGATTGTGGGGCCGGGCAACGTCTATGTGACCCTGGCAAAAATGCTCCTTCGTGAAGCCATCGAGATCGACTTCCCCGCGGGACCCAGCGAGATCGCGATCATTGCCGACGGCACGGCAGATCCCCGAATCATCGCCCACGACATCCTTGCCCAGGCGGAACATGATCCCCTGGCGGCATGCGTGCTGATCGCCACCGAAAAGGCTCTTGCGATGAAGGTAGGAAAAGAGGTGGACTCCTTGACCGAACATGCAGAGAGAAAGGAGATCATCACCCAGTCCCTGAAAAATTGTGGATATATCCTGGTGGGGGATCTTCAGGAAGCAGTTCGGGTTTCTGACGAGATCGCACCGGAACACCTCTCCATTCAGGTCTCGGATCCCCTCGCCGTACTGACCCAGGTACGGAATGCAGGGGCGATATTTGTGGGCAGGAATGCGGCCGTTGCCTGCGGAGATTATGCGGTCGGTACCAATCATGTACTTCCCACGGCCGGATATGCTAAAACCTACTCGGGACTGGATGTCCGCCACTTCTGCAAGACATCCTCGGTTCAGATGATCGACCGTGAGGGTCTGGAGGCTATCGGCGACGTGGTGGAGACTCTTGCCGAAGCAGAAGGATTGTTTGCCCATGCAAACTCCGTAAAAGCAAGAAGAGAGTGATGCGAGGTCACTATCCAAATTTCCTTCAGGGAACGTGAGTTGAGACCGGTTCTTTTTTTAGCAGTTTGTTAAGAGGTCGGTACGTCAGGAATGCCCCTACCGACTACTCCTTAGGAACCGAATCTGTGAGACTTTATCAGCACACGATTCCCTACTATGCAAATAGGAAGACCACCAGATGGCAGAAAAGGATAATGCGGGTAAAAAGGAGGGGAAGAGAGCAGAACTGAAGATCTCCGGAATGAACTGCCCCACCTGCGTGCTTACCCTAGAGAAATCGCTCTCCGCGGTTGAAGGGGTGGATACGGTCCAGGTAAATCTGGCGACAGAGACCGCTCGGGTCACTTATAATCCCGACAGGGCCGGCCTGTCTGATCTCGAAAATGCGGTGAAAGGATCCGGTTACGGGGTAGTCAATGAACGGGTGGAGATCAAAGTCGGGGGCATGGTCTGTGCCAGCTGTGTGGAGACGATCGAAGCCGCCTTGCGTGCCCTTGATGGAGTCCTACAGGCCTGGGTGAACCTGGGAACCGAGCGTGCATACGTGACCTACAATGCCCGTCTGGTGACCATCGAGGATATGCGAAAGGCCATCGAAGACGCCGGCTACCAGTATCTCGGCCTCGTAGGAGAGGAGAATCTGGATCAGGAGAGGGCAGAGCGGGAAAGGG
>JBAIXL010000031.1:0-8422 GCA_037916685.1 Methanolinea tarda | reverse complement strand
ATGTACGGTACATGGCCGCCAAGGGCCTGGGTATTCGGAGAACCCGGGAGGCCCTCACTCCTCTCCTGCGGGCGCTCGGGGACGAAAACGAGTTCGTGCGCATGTGCGTGGCCCGGTCGCTGGCAAGTCTCGGGGATCCCGATGCCCTTCCGGTCCTGAAGGCGCGGCTGCGGGAAGAACTGGTCGAGCGGGTGGCCGAAGAGATGAAACGGTCGATCTCCCGGCTTGAGGAGTCACCGCCCTCCTGAGTTCAGCGTGGGGGCAACGATTTCCGCCAAAAAATACGATAAATGAATGCGTTATTCTTTCTGACAGATGATGTCCAGAATCCCCCGGCGGAGCTCATAGGAACAATGGACAAGGTCTACGGCCTGGGGAAGTTCGATGGCCATCTCCCGCCCTTCGATCTGGACCGCCACCCGTTTTCGATCGATATCCACCACCGGTGCACTCTCCAGGTCCGGGGGGAGTTCGATGGTGAGGTAGAAATGTGTGGGTCCTTCCACCAGTTCGTAGGGCAGCTCGCACGGACTTCGGTTCGTGATCCGAACCACCCGCGGGGGTTCTCCGGGCGTATGGACGATGGTGTATCCGACGAAGTGAGGATTTTTGTCCGCACCCATCTCGCCGGCCAGCTCTTCCATCATCTTCATGAGGTACCGGAAAATGTCGTCGGGTGACTGATTATCGGGCATAGGCTCCCTGCAGGGTGTATGTCGTGCCGGTCTGATTGATAATACCTTTCCTCTGCAGGGCCTCCAGATGGAGGCGCAGTTCCTGTTCGGGCAGGGCGGTATACTCCTGCAGTTCCTCGTAGGTCAGCTCGTAATGACCCAGAGCGAACACGATATCCAGATCCGCGTCGTCCTGCAGGATCTCTCTCCCCCGGGAGAGGATCTCCTGGGCTTTCACCTCGATATCCTTCTCTAGGTGGTCCAGACTGGAGATGAGGTTATCCCGGGCCTCGATCATCCTGCGGAGCATGAACAACGAGCGGAAAAAGGAGGTGACCTGATCGACGGTTTCGGGATCCATCCCGATTCCGTTCTCCTCAATGCGGACGATGACATTGATGTCGTGGGCCAGATAGTAGTACTTCCTCCTCCTCTGATCATGGTTGAAGCGGAGGATATTCTCCTGTTCCATCAGCTGCAGGTGCTCGATCACCGCTTTGGGACTGATGGTAAGGCGTTCTGAGATCTCGGTGACGAAACACGGTTTCTGTCTCAGGAGCTCGATGATCCGTCTGCGGTTTCTGTTTCCCAGAATATCGAGGATGCGGGAATTCTCACCGTCATCAAGCATTTACTTTATGTTAGTCCTGTTGATATAAAAAAGGTGAGGCTATTCCAGCATGGGATAATTGGGTGCCTCATCGGTGATGAGAATGTCGTGGGGATGACTCTCACTCACGCCGGCGGAGGTCTGGCGGATGAACCGGGCTTTGGTGTGCAGGTCCGCGATGGTGCGGCATCCGGTATATCCCATGGAGGATTTCAGTCCTCCTACCAGCTGGTAGAGCACGTCGGAGACTTTACCAATGTAGGGAATCGCCCCCTCCACACCTTCAGGGACAAACTTGGTCCGCCCGATTTCCTTTCGCTGGAAATACCGGTCGGACGACTGGCCCCCGCTCATCACCCCCAGGGAGCCCATGCCCCGGTACTGCTTGTACAGCCGGCCCTTGATTACGCTGACCCTTCCCGGGGATTCCTCGGTTCCCGCAAAGAGGCTGCCGGTCATCACGCTGTCCGCCCCGGCCACCAGCGCCTTGGCGATATCCCCGCTATAGCGGACACCTCCATCCGCGATCACCGGGACATCATACTGGGTAGCGACTTCCGCGACCGCGGCGACCGCGGTGATCTGGGGGACGCCCACACCGGCCACGATGCGGGTGGTACAGATGGATCCGGGCCCGATACCCACTTTAAGGCCATCCACCTCTCCGCGGAACTCCTCGGCCGCCTCACGCGTGGCGATGTTACCGGCGATCACATCGGCGCGGGCACTGGCCTTGATGTTCCGGACTCCCTCCACGACCCGCATGTTATGGCCGTGGGCGCAGTCCACCACCAGGGCATCCACCCCTTCCTGATCCAGCTTCATCGCCCGCTCAAAATCGTGAGGACCCACTGCGGCCGCCACCCGCAGCCTTCCCTGACGGTCCCGGTTTGCCTTGGGATACTGCCTCTTCTCCAGGATATCCTGCATGGTGACGATCCCGATCAGATTCCCCTCTGCGTCCACCACCGGAAGGCGCTCCACCTTGTTCGTGTACATGATCTCGAGCGCCGTCTCCATATTGATCGTCTCATCCGCGGTGATCGGCTCTTCGGTCATCACCTTTCGGATGCTCTCATTGCCCCGCTTGGGGATGATCGCCCGTACGTCCCTGCGGCTTACGATCCCGATCACACGGCCGTTCTCCATCACCGGCACTCCGCTGATGCCGTGCTCGTTCATGAGCTGCTCCACCTCGGAGACCGTCGCTTCGGGACCCACCGAAACGACGTTCCGCTCGATCAGGTCCTCGGCTCTCTTCACCGCATTCATCTCGGCGATCTCCCGTTCGGGGGGCATGTTGCGGTGGATCACACCAATTCCCCCGTATCGGGCCAGCGTAATCGCCATGGGGGCCTCTGTCACCGTATCCATGGCAGCACTGACCAGCGGAATATTCAACGGGATATTGCGGGAGAACCGCGAACACACGTCCACCTCATCCGGTTCGATGTGCGACTCCGCGGGTATCAGCAATACATCGTCAAAGGTCAGTGCCAGTGGCATCTCCAGTTTTTCCCGGTACATACCTCACCTGATTGATCCCATTGCTTTCTTCACCAGATCCGCCTGAATGGCGCTGTTCCGGTCCCCTCCGCACACCATTCCCCGCACCCCGATGATATCCGGTCCAATGGTGCGGAGATCCTCCAGATCCCCGAAGGTCAGGGATCCCGCAAGGGCGGTCTCCAGTCCCCGTTCATGGGATTCCCGGATAAATTCGGACAAGGCGGACTCCTTCAGGAAATCGAACAGCCCCCGGCCATCCTTAATACCGGTGTCGATCATGGCGACATCGGCTCCGGCCCGGGCGATGAGAGGGGGCAGGAGAAGGGGGGAAAGGGTTCCCAGCCGTTCGAAATCCGCATATCCGGCGATCACCACCGATTTCTCCGGATATTCGTGTTTCACCGCCCGGACCAGGGCAGAGATGAACTCCTCCGCCCTCTCTTCTCCATCAAACATCAGGCCAGCCTTGATATAATCCGCCCCGGCACAGGCGGCACCATAGGCCGCGAGGGAGGCACCGCCGGGTTTGAAGGGGTAATCTCCGATGGCGGCGGAGAGCGGCTTGTGAGTCATCGCCCGCACCTCGCGGATCACCCAGGGAAAGTTCGCTCCTAGTGAACCCTCCCGGGGGTTTTTTATATCGATGATGTCGGCCGCGAGCGCCTGTCGGGCTTCCTCAATGCTGCAAGGGCTGACCAGCAATTGCATGAAACATGGTGAGCGTTGAATCTTAATAGCGGTTGCCATTATCGCCTGATCGAATCTATCACGGCTGCCTTGCACGTCTGCCTCGCAAATGCTTATCCTTTCTTACGGCGAGAACACGGTCGTGGGAGATACAGAGGTGGATGTATGGAGGAGACGCTTCAGGATCTGGTGGCACGTCTCAGACATTGCCGGACACTTCCGGAAATCCGGGAAGTGTGCGGGGAATTGGGCGGGGAGCAGGAGAGGGTGCGTCTGCTCACCGACGTGCTCGGTTCTAATGAGGTAAGCATACGGTGGAAGGCAGCGGTTGCCCTGTCTGAAATGGGACCGGCCGTGGTGGAGAATCTGATCGGATGCCTCTCCGATCCCCGGTCCTGTGTTCGCAGTTCTGCGGCATGGATTCTCGGGAACATCGGTGACATTCGGGCGGTACCATTCCTGCAGCGGCATCAGGGGGATCTCGCGGGAGAGGTTCGGAAAGAGGCGGACGAGGCACTCGGAAAGATAGCGGACCGGAGATCGGGAACTAACGGGTTCCCGCAGAGTTCGTTATCTTCATGATAAAAGGAAAAAAGAGAAACTAATTATTTCAGCGTGCCGGATTTCCGTACAGGTCCGTGAGCAGGGCAACCACCATCCCCGATACTTTTGTGGACCTGCCGGACCCTTTTCTTATCTACCGTGAGGATCGGTATCGGTACTGCGATCTTTCGGGACAGCCGTGTGTGTCCCATGAAACGAAGCGGATCAGAGTTTGAGCATGATACTTTCTGGCGATGTATTCGCAGAACCGCCCAAGATCCGGTAGGCTTTAACGTCCCACGAGTACACGCTCAACCATGGATGTGATCCTGGCGATGGATCTGATGAACGGGGTGGTGGTACACGGACTGAAGGGGATGCGCAACAGCTACCGGCCGCTGGACTGGGGGCTCTCGCCCACCGCGGATCCGGTAGGCTACGTTCGCCATCTTCACCCCCAGTATCTCTACATCGCGGATCTCGATCGGATCGGCGGGCGGGGAAGCCATGACGAGGTGATTCAGGCCTGTGCCGCCCTGGTGCAGCACACCTGGCTGGACCGGGGATGCCGAACCCCGGCCGACTGCCTCAACCAGCCCCGTATCACCGATGTGGTGGGCACGGAGACCGCGGGGAACGATCTCTCGGCCTATCCGAGGGGGTACCTGAGCCTGGATATCCAGGAAGGCAGGGTACTTCCCCTCCGAACGGATCCCGCCTTCATGCTGGCCGGGCTTGCGGAGATGGCCTTCGACGGGGCCATCCTGCTCAACCTGAGCGCGGTGGGGACCCGATCTCTGCCGGACGAGACCACACTCCGGTCCTGGCGGGACGCCTGCGACAGACCCCTTCTCTATGGGGGTGGCGTGGCCGGAATGGCCGATCTGGCCCTGCTCCGGGATCTCGGGTACCAGGGTGTTATCCTCGCCACCGCTCTGCATCACGGGGCAGTCCCCCTCTCCCTGGTGCAGGAGGGATGTCTGTGCTGATCACCCTGGAGGGCATTGACGGAAGCGGGAAGAGCACCCTGCTGGAGCGGTTACGGGAGCCCCTGAACGACCTGGATCCGGTGATTACCCGGGAGCCGGGAGCGACCTGGGTCGGGGACGCGGTCCGCCGTGCGGTCCGGGAGCGGGTGGATCCGATCACCGAGGCACTCCTCTTTACGGCCGACCATGCGGCTCACCTCTCCCGGGTGATCCGTCCGGCGCTTGAGGCCGGCAGGCTGGTGATCTCCGATCGCTACACCGACAGCCGGTACGCCTACCAGTCTATCACCCTGGAGGGGATCCTACCCTCACCGCTTTCCTGGCTGGAGGCGCTCCATGCCGGCTGGTCGATCCGTCCGGATCGCACCTTCCTGCTGATCCTGCCCGTGGAAGAGGCCATGTCGCGGATCGGGGATCACCCCCACCGGGAGCATTTCGAATCCCCGGAGATCCTCTCCCGCGTACAGGCCCGGTACCTGGAACTCGCCTCCGCGGATCCCACCCGCTTTGTGATTCTGGACGCCACCAAAGAGATAGAAGAGATAGAGAGGTTCGTGGAGGCCGAGATCAGGAGGATTGCGGAATGGTCACGAACATCCCGCCGACCCGGATCAAATCCACTTTCTTTCCCTCCACAAGATAGGAGAAAAGAGGGGTAAAGGAGTCCGGCGGGACGGAAACCTCCTCCCCATCCAGAAAGACGGACTCCGGCGGCTCCATCAGCCGCTCCAGGGGAAGGGCTCGGATGGCATCCATGAAGCTACGGGCCTGTTTCTTGAATTGGGGCCCGATCACCCCCATATTGAACCGGATCTCTCGTAGTTCCCGGTCCAGGGAGGGCGTCTCCTTTCTCCACTGGATGTCCGCATTGAGCGCCCGGGCAGCATCCCCGGCTTCATCCTGGAAACGGTCCGCATAGATGGTGATCCGCCCCAGAGGTGCGTTCAACGCCATCCCGCGGTCATGCTTGTACCGGCGCAGCTCCGACACCAGGGCGATGAGGGTCTCCCCGTCTGCACGTGCTTCCGCATCCGTATACGTGAAATCCACCCAGGGCTGGTGGTGAACCTGCCTCCCTCCGAGGTAAGTATAACACTCCTCGGCAAGATAGGGAACGAAGGGGGCGATGATCCGGCAGAGAGCATCCAGGGTGATCCGCAGTGCCCGTCCCGCACTCACGCTTCCCGCTCCCTCCGAGTAGAGCCGCCCCTTGGTCAGCTCGATATACTGGTCCGCGAGCACGGTCCAGGTGAACTCACGGAGGGCCTTCAGGGTCCGGTCGAACTGGTACTGCCCCATCGCGTCGTTCACCTCCCGCACCACCTCGGACAACCGGCAGAGGAGCCAGCGGTCCGCGGTCTCCCGGACTTCGGAGGAATCCAGGGAGGTGTCCTCGGGAAGATGGGGGAGTGCAAAGCGCAGGATATTCCAGAGTTTGGTCTGGAAGCGGGAGGCCGCGATCACGTCGTTCCAGGAGAACATGATATCCGACCCGGTGGCGGCACTCGCGGCCGCCCACTGACGGAAGGCATCGGCCCCGTACTGCCCGATGATCTCCTCGGTGTCGATGATATTACCCCGGCTCTTGCTCATCTTGAACCCGTCCTCTCCCAGCACCATACCGTTGACCACGATCTCGTCCCAGGGGCGTTGGCCGGTCAGGGCGACCGACCGGAGGATGGTATAGAACGCCCAGGTGCGGATGATATCATGCCCCTGGGGCCGGAGCTGAGCGGGGAAGATCTCCGGTGCCCCGTGCCCCTCCCATCCCGTGACGTTGAGTACGGAGATGGAGGAGTCCATCCAGGTATCCAGCACGTCCGCTTCCCCGGTGAACTCCGACGACCCGCATCGGGGGCATGGTTTCCCTGGCGACTGGAGGGTGGGGTCCACCGGCAGCTCGGATTTTTCCGGCAGGACCATCTCGCCGCAGGAGGTGCAGAACCAGACGGGGATCGGGGTGGCAAACAGGCGCTGGCGGGAGATACACCAGTCCCACTCCATCTGGGATACCCAGTTCTCCATGCGGGTGAGCATGTGTTCCGGGATCCACTGGATCTGGTGCGCCGCGTCCAGGATCTCCTGGGGCTTGACCGTGATGAACCACTGCCGTTCGGACAGAATCTCGATAGGGCTCTTGCAGCGCCAGCAGGTGCCCACCCGCTGCTCCAGGGGCTCCTCCCGGTGCAGGATGCCGGCTTCCTTCATCTCCCGGATGATCTCGTTTCGGCAGTGGTTGACCTTCATTCCCTCGAACCGGCCGCTGGTGGCCGTCATCTTCCCCTGTCGGTCGATCGCCTTCCGGAGTTCCAGGTTATATTTCTTCCACCAGAATACGTCCTGACGGTCCCCGAACGTGCAGATCATCACGGCACCGGTACCGAAAGCGGGATCCACCGCGTCATCCGCGATCACCGGCACCTGCTGGTCAAAGAACGGGACCCGCAGCGTCTTCCCGATCAGGTGCTGGTACCGTCCATCCTTCGGGTTCACGGCGACGGCCACGCAGGCAGCCAGCAGCTCCGGTCTCGAGGTGGCGATCTCCACCCCATCGAAATCAAAGTAGACCAGCGACGTCTTGCGGGGCACGTGAGCCACTTCGGCGAAGGCGATGGCCGTCTCGCAGCGTGGGCAGAAGTTCACCGGATGTTCGGTGCGGTAGACATACCCCTTCTCCAGCATCTCCAGAAACGAGAGCTGGGTCTTGCGGTAGTAGCGGGGGAGCATCGTGATGTACTCGTTGCTCCAGTCCGTGGAAAACCCCAGCCGGCGCATGGTCGAGCGCATCTTCTCGATGTTGGAGAGAGTCAGTTCACGACAGAGGCGGCGGAACTCCTCCCGGGGAACATCATTCTTGGTGATCCCATGAATCTCCTCCACCTTGACCTCGGTGGGCAGCCCGTGACAGTCCCAACCCTGAGGAAACATGACGTTGTAGCCGAGCATCCGCCGGTAGCGGGCGATAAAATCGATATAGCACCAGTTGAGGGCGTTCCCGATATGGAAGTTGCCCGTGGGATAGGGAGGTGGGGTATCGATGATGAAGGGAGGACGGCTGCTGCCTCTCTGGAAATAGTACTCTTCATCTTTCCACGCTTGCTGCCAGCGTGTTTCCACCTCCGAAAAGGAGTAGTGCTTGGGTAGTTCCTGCGGTGGAGACATTTTCAACAAATTTTCTCGCAGGAGAAAATATAGTGATCGCATGGAAATGGGCGTCTTACGGAAAACGAAGCACCTACGCGCCGGGTTACCGTCGCCCTGCGCAGGATGCAAAGTTCTTTTCTTTCCAGATCCTACCTATAAAGGATAATGTTCAAGCAGCCGGCATACTGGGCCGCCTGGTCCCTGACCATCGCCTGTATTCTCATCTCCCCCTACATACAGCCGGGCTGGGTGCTCTCCATCATCGT
>JBAIXL010000030.1:0-1740 GCA_037916685.1 Methanolinea tarda | reverse complement strand
TTTCGGTTCTCGGAGCGGGAGAGCAGGTGCTGACTGAATCGGATGTTGTCGTCCTTGCCTCAGGTCTGCGCCCCAATGCAGAATGCGCCCGCGGGTTGAGGAAAGGGGAACTGGGAGAGATCGTGGTGGACGATCAAATGCGTACAAGCGCCCCCCACATCTATGCCTGCGGAGATGTCACGGGTCCCCCGTATCTTACTCCGGTAGCACGGATGGAAGGACTCGTGGCAGCCGACAATATCCTTGGGAAATCAAGGAAGATGGATTACCGGGCAATTCCACAGTCCATTTCCCTCTGGCGGGATCTTCTGTTCTGCGGGGAAGCATCAGAGGGATCTGCTGCAGTGGGTTCTCCGGCTCCTGCGGGGCCGGGGTCATTCTGGTCGGTCCCCACCCGCAATACCGGAGCAGCACGGTTGATGGTCCATGGAGAGAGTGGTGTTCTGGAGGGAGTGCGCCTTGCGGCTCCCGGCGGTGCCCAGATGGGTGCGTATCTCTCATTTCTCATACGCAGCGGCTGTACCCTTACCGAACTTGAGGATCTGGTCGAGGTGCACCCGAACACCGATGGAATCATTCCGCTGTTCCGGTATATGGAGGACTGGATTCGGAAAAGAGGATAGAAAGTTTCCCATTGTTTCCATCTTGTAGGTCTGGCATTATCGATAGCCACACAATCTTCTAATGTAGAGAGGAGTTAATGGTACAGTATGAGATCCCGAACCCCCCGTAACACCATGGACGACGGGGTGGGTTATCTCACGGAGACGCTGGATCTCTATGACCGCGTCCGCCCCTCCCTTCATAACTTTACCTCTCTCGCCAATGGAATGCTGCTCATCAGTACTCTGACCCTGATCTGTTCATTCTGGTATTTTTCCCGTTTTTTCGTTTCCGACGGGGTGGTCAATTATCGTCTCATCCCCCTGGCGGTCATATTTTTCGGGGTATCCGCCATTGCGTTTTCAGCGTTCCGGGGGGTGTTATTCGTTGTCCAGTCGATTCTCGACCGGTCCCAGGCAACGGCCCGAAGTATTCGCGGACAAAGAATCAGCTCCCTGAGCGATCGTGCGGTGAGGAACTACGTGCAGGGAGTTGAGGAGATGCTTTCCACCTCGGTTTCTCTCTGGTGGGAGGCGCATACCATGACTCTCCGCATGATCTTCGTTCTGATCCCGGGTTTCCTTTTCTATTTCCTGGGTCTTGCCACCCTCCTCGCCTATGCCCTGGGTCTGATCATGGGGCCGGGTTAACCGCCCTGGGGCTGAATACTTTCCTTCTGAACCGGTCAGAGCCCAATCTGGTCAGGTCGAACAGGATACTGGGAATGGCTACGATCCATGAACGAAATGGAAACGTCTGGTAGATTGAATGGGATTATACCTAACTACAAGGGGAGGTTGTTTTAGATGTCCAGGGCTTCGAACGCCTCTTTGCCCACCGTCCCCATCTCCCGGATGATCTTCGCATCCATGCCACACACGGGACACGCGTAGGTATCGGGAAGATCTTCGAATGCCGTGCCCACCGGAATTCCGTTGTGAGGTTCACCGCGTTCCTGGTCATAGATGTAACCACAGACAGAGCAGATGTACTTGGTCGGCAACCAGGGTTCGAAACCCCAGGTTCCGATCGGTCCTTTTCCCTGCATACCGCAGACCGGGCATATGTAGGTTTCTGGAAGATCTTCAAAGGGTGTTCCCGCCGGGATACCGTTATGGGGCTCTCCCCTCAGGGGGG
>JBAIXL010000029.1:0-1554 GCA_037916685.1 Methanolinea tarda | reverse complement strand
GCCGCTGAGAGTGCACTTCTGCTCCGATCCGATTAGGGCATGATTCCAAGGTCAGCGAGAGCTGCCGTAGACCCGGGTCAGCGGTCGCGGCAACGGGGGAGACGCCGACGATGAGCTCGTACACACAAGAAGACAGGTTGTTCAAAATTGATACTCCTCTGGGAAAAGACGCGTTGCTGCTCCAGGGTTTCCGGGGCACGGAAGGCATTTCCCGCCTTTTTCATTTCGAGCTCGACCTCCTTTCCGAGAACTCGGCGATTTCCTTCTCCGACATCATCGGCAAGAATGTAACGGTTTCCCTGAAACAATCCGATGGATCGTACCGTTACATCAACGGATTCATCAGCCGCTTCGCCCAGACAGCCATGGAAGAGACATTAACGGCCTACGAAGCGGAAATGGTCCCGTGGTTGTGGTTCCTGACGCGCAATGCCAATTGCCGCGCCTTTCAGAATAAGACCGTTCCCGACATTATCATGCAGGTTTTTGATGATCTCGGATTTAACAGTTATTCAAATTCCCTCCAGGGCACATACCACCCGCGCGTGTACTGTGTGCAATACCGCGAGTCCGATTTCAATTTTGTGTCGCGGCTGATGGAAGAATACGGGATTTTTTACTTTTTCAAGCACGAGCAAGGGAACCACACCCTGGTGCTGGCGGACGCTCCCTCCGCTCACGCCACCTGTCCCGGACAAAGCAGCCTTCGGTACGTCTCGGTTGCGGGTACCCGGTATGAGGAGGACGTCGTCTCAAGCTGGAGGGCGGAGCAGGAACTGCGCACCGGGAAATACTCGCACACCGACTACAACTTTACGACTCCCAGCACCAACCTCCAGGTCAGCGAACCCACGGTCTACACGGTGGGAGGAAACGATAAGTACGAGACCTATGATTACCCGGGAAGGTACCTCGCCAAGGATCGAGGTGAGAACCTGGCCAAAGTACGCATGCAGGAAGAAGAGGCGGGCCACTACATTGCCAACGGAACGAGTGACGCCCGCGCCCTGATCTCAGGCTACAAGTTCACACTGAAGGAACACTATCGCTCGGATGAGAACGCGGATTACGTTTTGACGGAAATCCACCACGCGGGGCGAAGCGAAGCCTATGGCACCTCAAAAGGACTCTCCACCGACTCCTACTCCAACAACTTCGCGTGTATTCCCCTCTCCGTCCCGTTCCGGCCGGTCAGGAAAACGCCGCGGCCCGTGGTCGAGGGCGTCCAACCCGCTATCGTCGTGGGCCCTAAGGGTGAAGAGATCTACACGGACCAATATGGACGCGTGAAGGTTCAATTCTACTGGGACCGGGAGGGCAAGAAAGACGAGAATAGTTCGTGTTGGGTCCGGGTCTCGCAAGTTTGGGCCGGGAAGAACTGGGGCACCATGTTCATCCCGCGAATCGGCCAGGAGGTCATCGTCGATTTTGTGGAGGGAGATCCTGACCGTCCGATGATTACCGGCCGCGTTTACAACGCCGAGCAGATGCCTCCCGGCACCCTGCCAGACCACCAGAACGTCAGCGGGCTTCGCACCCGCAGCACCAAGAATG
>JBAIXL010000028.1:0-1941 GCA_037916685.1 Methanolinea tarda | reverse complement strand
CGGGGTCACCAGATCGATGCCCAGCGATCTTCCCAGCCGCCGGGAAGCGACCGGCCCAAAGATCCCGGTGGGAGGGGACCCTTTCACCTTACTGGACCTCGGCCGTGAGGATGGTTACCGGAGTCCGGGGGCGGTCGTTACGGTCCGTGGGAACCTTGGCGATAGCGTCCACCACCTCCATACCCTGGATCACCTCTCCGAACACGGGATGTTTGCGGTCCAGGAAGGTGTTATCTACCAGATTGATGAAAAACTGGCTCCCTCCCGTGTTGGGGCCGGCATTGGCCATGGCGATGGTGCCCCGAAGGTTCCGGTTCTTTCCACTGAATTCGTCCTTGATAGTATATCCCGGTCCGCCCCTCCCGGTGCCGGTGGGATCGCCCCCCTGGATCATGAACTTATCAATGACCCTGTGGAAGAGGGTGCCATTATAGAACCCTTTGCGTACCAGCTTCTCGAAGTTCCCTGCGGTGATAGGCATATCGGTACGGAGGCGGATGACGATCTCACCCATGGAGGTCTTCAACCGCACCGTGGTCGCCTGTGTCTCTGCCATGGGAGTACTAGGGACGGGAGGGCTCATCAGGATACTGGTCGGGATAAAACCGGTAGTGCCATCTGTCCAATGAAACCCAATTACCTCACGGGAGCCTTTTGAACCTCGAAATACGTCGATAGCGGAAGGATCGCGCTCTCTGTGGAGACCGCCGGGGCATTTCTCCGGAGAAAAACCTTAAGAATCACCTGTCCCGTATATACGAACCAGTGGTATAGATGTGCGGACCGACATTTCACGAACTGGTGGAACATCGATACGAGGTGAAGCGGTTTGACGGCAGAACCGTTCCGGAAGAAACCATGCAGGAGCTCTATGACATCATCCGCTACGCACCTTCCGGACTCAACTTCCAGCCCTGGAAGATCAAGGTGGTTACGGATCCGGAGGTGAAACAGCGTCTGGTCCCCGCTACCCGGGATACAACTCAGATCCTTACCTGTTCCCATCTCCTGGTGTTCTGTGCCAATGTGAGCCTGAAAGAACAGATCCGCAAGATAACCACCACCATGCGTCAGGAGGGGATCGGGGAGGAGAC
Source organism: Methanolinea tarda (assembly GCA_037916685.1). Lineage (GTDB taxonomy): Archaea > Halobacteriota > Methanomicrobia > Methanomicrobiales > JACTUA01 > JAJRCM01. The sequence continues at coordinate 847 of JBAIXL010000028.1, read as the reverse complement.
CGTGGAACGATACGAGAGGCTGGCAAAAGACTTTGTGGTTCACGTAGCGACGGAGCAGATAAAAGTCTGGACCCAGCACAATGTCTTCCTGGCCATGGCTACGGCACTGTATGGTGCCTCCTCGCTCGGGATCGACACCTGCCCCCTCGGACGGTTTGATCCTCGGGAATACGCCCGGATCCTGAATCTGCCTCCCACGCTCATACCCACCATACTCGTCGCGGTAGGATACGCGGCCGATGTTCCCCGCCCTAAGGTCCGCCTGCCCCTCAGTGAGATCCTCATTTGACGCTGTTGCGGTATCCCTGGCGAAAGAATCTTTTTTTTGCAGGTCTCTCTCTCTGTATCCATAAAACCGGAATCGGTTTTTATGTCGACCCCATGAGAGATTGTGGCATACAACCGTTGACCCGGGAATCGTGTACAAGGCGCATATTATATCTGATTTTATCCCCAAGATCTACACCACCATGGGAGAGACCAGAAGTCCCCGACAAAGAGCCGTGCTGGTCTTCCTAGTCTCCACTCTCAGTATTGCTCTAATTGTATCCGGCCTGTCATATTACCTGATTCTGGGCAGCTTCGCGAGCCTGGAGCAGGAGCAGAGCCGGAATGACATGACGGTTATCCTGAACACGCTCTCCGAACAGGAACAAACGCTGAGCAATTCGGTGAAGACGCTGGCCGCCAACGACGACATCTATCAGTTTCTCCTGGACAGGGATTCGGTCCTTATCAATAGTACCATGGAGACGGTCAAGTTCGGAGATCTTCAGGCAAATTTCCTGATCATCTATAACCGGACCGGCGACATCTTCTACTATCGTGCATTCGACCTCACTCGCTC
>JBAIXL010000027.1:0-9332 GCA_037916685.1 Methanolinea tarda | reverse complement strand
TACAACTACTATTTTTCGAGGATAGATATACTTTATTGGTGATCTTTATATTGACCGAATCCCGAACTCTCGGATGTCTGGTGGGTCTGGCGACGGGGGATGCCCTGGGTGCGCCGGTGGAAAGCCTACCTCCGCCCCCGGTACCGGTGCGCGATATGATCGGAGGGGGTCCCTACCATCGCATGCCCGGGGGAATCACCGATGACACCCTGCAGGCACTGGCCGTGGCCCGTTCCCTCATACACCGCAGAGGATTCGACCCCCAAGATCTGATGCTCCGTCTGATCGAAGCCTACCGCAATCATCCCGGCTTCTTTGGACCTACGTCCACGGCAGTATTTGAGAGAGTGATGGAGGGGATGGATCCCGGCGAGGCGGCACTGCGGGTGCATAAGGCCCTGGGAAGTCGGAGCAACGGAAGTGTGATGCGGGGAGCACCCCTCGGGATTTATTACCGCGATGTTACGATGGTACGGAAGGTAAGCCTTGCCTGTTCACGATTGACCCATTACGACCCGGTGGCCGGAGAATGTTCTGCGGTAGTCAACGTGATGGTCTCCCGCATGAGTCGGGGGAGTCCTCGGGAAGAGGCACTCCAGGATGCGCTCCAGGGATGCCAGCAGGAGGAAGTGCGGGAGATGCTTTCGCACTATGGAAACTATTCTGTCGACCCCTCTCTCGATGCCCTCCTCACCACTCATGCGGCGATCTCCGTGTTCCTCTCCTCAGATTCCTTCGAGGATGCCCTTATCGCGGCGGTCAACGAGGGAGGTGACGCGGACACGGTGGGGGCGATCACCGGAGCGCTTGCGGGCGGATACTGGGGAATGGATGAGATTCCGGCCCGGTGGATAGACCCGTTGCAGGATGCAGAAGATATCCGCAGGACGGCGGTGCAGTTATGGGAGGTAGCCGAGCGTTAGGGTTTCAGGGTGAACGCAGCTCCACCAGTTTCAAAATACGTCCTTTTTCACAGACATCCGGCGCATTGCCCAGCACCTCTCCGACGAGGTACTTTTCACCCTCAAGAATACCATCCGGATTGCAGAGTTCGTGGCTCCGGCACTCAATGTGGGAGCAGCCTCGGGTGTACTGGATGGTGGAGTTCACAATGGCCGTGTCCGCGTTCACCAGGGCGATCAGGGGAGACTCGATTACGTCCACGGTGCAGGCACCATCGCGATGCACCGGGCAGTCATGTCGGGATCCGCTCCGTACACTGGTGATCCGGTACCGTCTTCCTGTCTGAAGGTTATGGCAGGCCTTCCGAACCTTGCAGTTGTCGCATTCTGCAAGCGGACCCATGTAGACGAATTCCAGGCCCGGCCGGGCCAGTCTGTTTCCGATAAGGGTGATCTTGGGTTTCGTCATATTCAATCCTGGTACAGCATTCGGATCAGCGCTCGGGCAGACTCACGGGTGAGACCCATGTCCAGTATGGTGAATCGTTCAGGCCGAATATCTTTTGCGGCCAGCAGGGCATCCACCGCTGTTTCGTCCTCGACGCCTATCTCGCGGGGAGTGACCGGGGCGCCAATGATGCGAAGAGCGCTGCGGATGGCCCGCCAGTCGCCTCCGTGAAGATACATGGTGATGATGGTGCCGATACCGCACTTCTCACCATGCAAACCTCTGCCAGGGGCAAGCCGGTCCAGGGCATGGCTGAATTTATGCTCTCCTCCACTTCCTGGCCGGGATGATCCTGCAATGCTCATGGCCACACCCGAGGACACCAGGGCTTTGGTCACCATCCAGGCGCTCTCCTCGTGGTTTGGCTTGATGAGATCGGCATTCTTCATCAGCAGTTCTGCGGTCATGCGGGACAGCCCCATGGCGTACTCGCTTACGGGTTCATCCCGCAGCCGATGGGCGAACTCCCAGTCAAGGGTAGCGGTGGAATTGGAGATGATATCCGCACATCCGGAGGCGAGGAGCCGGTGGGGAGCCTCTGCGATGATACCGGTGTCGGCGATCAGAGCCAGCGGGGGCTGGGCCTGGAGGGAGGCGCTGCCATCTCCTGTGGGAACGGACGCACGGGCGGAGGCGATTCCGTCATGGGATGCGGCGGTGGGGATGCTGATGAAGGGTTTGTCCTGATTGTAGGACGCGATCTTCGCGGTATCGATGACGCGGCCTCCTCCCACTCCGATCAGGAAATCGGCACGGCGGGCAGCTTCCTCCGCCTGGGTGATGACTTCGGTGGAGATACGGTCCGAGAGGAAGGTGGCGGTCCGGTACCGAGGGCCGAGCAGAGCTTCCACCCGTCTCCCCACTTTTTCCATCGTGGTGCGACCCGATAGAATGAGTGCCGAGGGACCGAGACCCAGGTCTGCACAGACGGCCGGCAGCTGGTCCAGTACTTCATGGCCGATTACCACATCTCGGGGGAGCTGCATCCATTTGGATTTGTCAAATCGCTTCTGTTTCAGCACCTCTCCGCCTTCTCCCTGCACCGTATCACTCATCTTCACTCTGTGTTTCCAGCTACAAATATTCTTGGACGATCTTTTCTGGTCACCGAATCCTGGAACCGATATTCAGACGAAAATTACCGGATTTGCAGTTCCGAGACCCTATGATTGGTTACAAATATTTACGGCCTTCCGGCACCAACCGTATTGTTCAGGAAACATTTCAATGGATATAACCCCTCTCCGTGAATTCATCTACCAGTACTATATCGACCCCATTCGCTTCGGCGAGGCCTATACCCTGGTGGATACCCTTACCTATGCGGCGATTCTTATCGTGGCCGTGTTCCTGGTGTACCGCTCACTCAAGAAGGCCGGTATATCCATAGATGAGAGACTAGCCTATGCGACGATCCCGTTCGTGGTGTTTGGCGGGTTGCTGCGGGTGGTCGAGGACACCGGCATGATTCATTCCGATCTCCGGTATCTGCTGGTAACTCCCCTGATCTTCTTCGTGGTCTTCATCGTGGCGGTCACGGCCCTGCTCCTGTCATCGTACCTGGCAAGAACGGGGCAAATCACCGAGTACCATCGACTGTATGGCGGGATCGGCGGAGCGGTAGCGATCATCACTGCAGGGGTGCTGGTGTATTTCGGCCTGACCTCCACCACGATCGGCCTCCCCGAACTCCTGATCATTCTTGCCCTGGCGGCCGTCACTTCTGTTCTCTTCTGGGGAGGGCTTCGCTATCTGGCCGGCTGGGCGTTTGTCTCCTACCCCCTCTATGCCCTCCTGATCTTCGGGCACATGCTCGATGCGAGTGCCACCAGTTACGGCATCGACCTGCACGCGATTCCCTATACCGAGGTACATGTGGTCGGTTCCACTCTGATCGCACTGACGGGCACCGCATTCTCCATGTTTCTCCTGAAAATCGGGGTGATCACTCCGGCGGTATACATTCTGGAACAGTACAGAAAAGAAGGAAACCGGGAGCTCTGGTTCATCATTGTACTCTGCATGATTGTGCTGGGGCTTGCTCCGGGTATTCGTGACCTGGCGAGAATGGTGCTGTATGTTTAAGCGATCCCTGTCCACCCCTCTGATCACCGTAGTCACGGCCTTTGCTGTTGCTCTCGTCCTGGGATTTGTGGCAGTCTCCGCGAACGCGGAAACCGGTGCCGCTCTCATGGATTTCCTGCGCAACGAGCTCTTTGCGGATGTGGGGGAGGGAGGAGGCCCGATCCTTTTGATCAAGATATTCCTGAACAACCTGGAAGCCTGCGTGCTGCTGTTTCTGGGAGGGGCTTCGCTCGGGCTGATCACCCTGCTGATCATCTCCCTGAATGGCATGGTGATCGGAGGGGTAATCGGGATGGTGGGAGCAGAACGGGGCTTCCCGTTTATGGCAGCCGCCATTATCCCGCATGGCATCTTTGAGATCCCGGCGTTCATCATCTCCGGAGCGCTGGGTCTGTCTCTTGCTCACGCACTATGGGACGAATTTCGGGGAACCGGTGACGCGGCGGAGACCGGGAGGCAGCTGGGGAAGACCTTTCTTACGATTGTACTTCCCCTCGTTCTGCTGGCCGCCTTTATAGAGGTCTTTGTAACCCCCGTCGTGATCAGCCTGGTACTGGCGGGGGGAGCCGGATAAGGCGAAACGGGTAGCCCGGTATCTTCGGATGCCTTTTATATAGGCTAAAAATCAAATATTTCAAGTCAGTTCACAAAATGGATAGTAATACATTGATGGTTTGAACCGGATTAAACCTAGCCGGCATAAGGAGAACTCATGGAGCAGGAAACATCAGGTGCATTACCCCCCAAGGAAAGCTTCAGCGAATGGTATAACGAACTGCTGTGGCGGGCAGAGATTATGGATGTGCGGTATCCCGTGAAGGGTCTGTACGTCTGGTACCCGCACGGGTTCGCCATACGCAGGGCAGTTTACCAGATCCTGCGGGAGATCATGGATCGGGAGCATCGGGAGGCTCTTTTCCCCCTGCTTATTCCCGCTACCGAGTTCATGAAAGAGGCGGAGCACATCAAGGGGTTTGAGGACGAGGTGTACTGGGTTACGCGGGGAGGGATGAGCGAGCTCGATATCCCGCTCGCTCTTCGGCCCACCAGCGAGACGGCCATCTACCCGATGTATGCTCTCTGGATACGCTCCCACGCGGACCTCCCCCTGAAGATCTATCAGGTGGTGAATAGCTTCCGGTATGAAACCAAGCATACCCGGCCTCTGATCCGGCTGCGCGAGATCACCTCTTTTAAGGAGGCGCATACCGTGCATGCCACATGGGAGGAGGCCGAGGAGCAGGTCCGCAAGGCCATCCAGTTCTACCGGGAATTCTATGAGAGGCTCTGTGTCCCGGTCCTTGTCTCCCGGCGCCCCGACTGGGATAAATTTCCGGGTGCAGATTACACTCTGGCGGTGGACACGGTGATGCCCGATGGGAAGACGCTGCAGATCGGCACCGCCCATCATCTGGGGGACCATTTCTCTCGCACCTTCCAGATCCAGTTTGAAGATCTCAACGGAGAACAGACCTATGCGCAGCAGACCTGTTACGGGATCTCCGAGCGCTCGATCGCCGCCCTGATCAGCATCCATGGGGATGACCGTGGACTGGTCCTGCCTCCCCATGTGGCCCCGGTCCAGGTAGTACTTATCCCCATCATTGTGGGAAAGAGGCGTGAGGAGATCCTAGATCAGTCCTCCCTGCTTGCCGAGGAACTGTCCCGGGCAGGATACCGGGCGGAAGTGGACACGCGGGATCTCCGTCCGGGTGCAAAGTACTATTATTGGGAGATGCGGGGGGTACCCCTCCGTCTGGAAATTGGCCCACGGGACATCGATGCGAAGGTGGTCACGGCGGTCACCCGAGATGGGGATCGCACTACCCTCCAGAGGGAGCATTTCCTCATGGAGATCAAAAGGGTCTTTGAGCAGTATGAAGCACGACTCCGCGATCGTGCAAAAGAACGCATGGAGGCAAAGATCGCCCGGGTACGGTCCACCGCAGACATCGCCTCGGCGATGGAGAATGGGGTGGCGATTCTTCCCTGGTGCGGAGAGCTCGCCTGTGCCGAGGAACTCGCCCGAATCTCGGGTGGGGATGTTCTCGGTATGCTGACGGAATCCGGCCGGGTGGAACCAGGAAAGGACACCTGTATCATCTGTGGAAAACCGGCCTCTCCTGCTCTTCTCGGACGGGCATACTGAGTCCGGATCTCTCTTCAATTTCTCTCAGTTTGTGTATTCCCGTCAAACCGATGCAGGGACCCGGGCACGGTACTCGATCGAACGAATCGGAGTCCAAACCGTACGGTTTGAATCTGACAAAAACAAAAAGAAGGCTGCTAGCAGGAGTGGCAGCGGTGTTCGGTCTGGTACCCCTGCTGATTGAGGTTTCCGCTGATAATTTTTCTTCCGCCTCGTATGAAGAGGGAACCGCACTGTGAACACCGCTTCGGGAGGTATTTTTCCAGTGCTCCCATGGGAACCTCTAGGTGGTACTCCATCTTCTGCGGGTTAGGGTAGGTGGTTCCGCATTCCTCGATCTGGGAGATGAGCTGCATGATCTGCACCGGTGTCACACCCATGGCATCGAACTTCCGAAAGATGAAGTAGTGGAAGACGATCCAGGCCAGATCGGATCGTTCAATGACCTCTTCGAACTCCTGGCCTTCCTCATCCTCCTCCATCACGCATCCACACAGGGGGCAGTGGCCACCCACCAGCTCATCTACGAAGACCTTCTCAAGGCAGCCAGGGCAGATAATGTGATGTGCGTTCACCCGTACAGTCATAATCGACACTCCCTATGGCAGATATTCACGTTGCCGGGATTTCCGGAGACGACGGGATCGCCGGAAAATATTGCGTGTGGTAATAGGTTGGGTCATCACTTAATAGTAATGGTTATACCGGTGTGAATATCAAATCGGAAGATTTTAATTGGAGATCTGCCCGACCCGTTATCTTTTTGTACGGGATGCCGGAACGGCGGTCTCATCCTTCAAGTCTTCTCGGTCGATTCTCCGATCGGGGGTCTTAATCATGTTAAAATTGTGGCGGTGAGCCGATGCTGGCCTGAGGTTCTCCCAAAAACTCGTACCATCTCATCCCGTGCCCCACTCTTCCCGGGCCTAAATTCCCATCCCCTTCGCAAATCCTGGGAGCGCGAGGGAGGCGAAATACACGGATATTCGAACGGTACGGATAGGAGGAATAAAATTCTTGGTTTATCGTGCTTGTTCAGGAATTACCGAACAGACTAGCTTTCATCACTCGTACCACCGCCCTGGAAAAGAAGGATCTTGTTGTAAAGATTCTCTCTGCTCCTGCGGGTCACCGATGCTCTTCCAGCACGCGGAGAAGGATCTCCTCCCGAGTTTGATCCGGTACCTTCACTGCCGTCACCCGATCATCAAAGGTAGGAGAGCTCTTCCGATAATAGGCACCCAGACCGATGGGAGCGCTGGAATTATAATCCCACTCCCGGAGTCTCTTCATGGTTTCCTCAAAGGAATCGCTGGGAGGCTCCTGGATCTCGTAGACCAGGGAATCGTACAGGGCATGAATGTCGTAATAGGTGGCACAGATCTGGAGAACATCAACGAAAGAGAATCCCTTGTGCAGGATCGCCTCTTTGAGCAATGGGCGAAGTAGTGGTAATTTCCGGGTATATCCCCGCCCGATATACGTGGCCCCGCTCGTGAGCATCAGCTCCATGGGGTTCATCGGACATTCGAGGGTTCCGGCCGGAGTGGAACGCCCCTTGAATCCCAGGGGAGAGGTGGGCGTATACTGACCGGTGGTAAGTCCGTAGACCCGGTTGTTATGTACGATCACGGTGATGTCGATATTGCGTTTTGCAGCAAAGATGAGATGATCCAGTCCTTCGGCGTAGGCGTCTCCGTCTCCGACGCAACAGATGACGTGCAGATCCGGTCGGGAGATCTTGATTGCCGTAGCCACCGGAATGGCTCTCCCATGGATGGCATAAAAGCTGTTTACGTCCAGATAATCGGCAATCTTGGCGTGGCAACCGATGCCCGTGACCAGGACAAATTTTTCCAGGGGCATTCCGTCCTTCTGCAGTCCCTGAAATACATCACGGAACGCGTATTCCAGGGCAAAGTTCCCGCAGCCCGGGCACCATGTGTTCGGCGCGTCGGTGATCATCTGTCCATCGCTCATGATCGTACCCCCTGTACCCGCTCCTGCAGTTCTTCCAGGGTAAACGGGCGCCCGTCGTATTTATGGATCTCTTCATGGACCGGAAACCCGTACTGCCGCATCATATTGGCAAGCTGACCGGTCGCGTTGTTTTCGACGACGATAACTCGTGAACTTCCTTCCAGGGCTTTTCGGAAGGAATGGGTGGGAAACGGCCAGAGCACCACCGGCTGCACCATGCGTATCCCGATACTCTCCGCAACCTCCTGGCATACTCCCTTGTTGGAACCCCAGCAGACCAGGACGGTATCCGAATCCTGAACACCGGCCCGGTAGACGGTTTCGTATTGGTTGAGATCTTCCTCCAGACCCTGTAATTTACGCAGGAGTTTCTCCTGCATAGGGCCCACGATCTCCGCTTTTTCCGTGGTGATACCCCGCTGGTCGTGATAGTATCCATTCACTTTCACCACCGCATTCTGCGTACCATATTCGGCGAGCGGGGAGACACCCGACTCGGTGAACGCATACCGGAGGTAAGGCAGGGTTCCGTCCCAGCGGGGGGAATCCTCTATCGGGACTTTGCGTATCTCGTCCAGGGGAGCACTGTACCCGCCTTCCGAGAGGGTCTTGTCACTGAGGATGAATGCCGGTATCTGGAACTTCCAGGCCAGATTCAGGGCAATCGTGGCCCAGTAAAAGGCCTCATTTGCATCTCCGGGTGCGACGATAAATCGGGCGAATTCTCCCTGCCCGGCATGTCGAAGGAAATGGTACTCCGTCTGCCCGGTATACGTAGGGAGGCCGGTACTGGGACCGGTACGTTGTCCCATAAGGATCACCACGGGCATCTCGGACATTCCCGCCAGACTCAGGCCCTCGGACATCAGGCAGAACCCACCCCCGGAGGTGCCCAGACCCACCCGTTCCCCGGCCGCGGCAAATCCGAGTGCCATATTCATCACCGCGATCTCATTTTCGGGATGGATGACCTTCAGGCCAGATTCCTCTGCGATCTCCGCAAGAAAATGCAACAGCGAGGAGGAGGGGGTCATAGGATACGCGACATACGTGGTGAGTCCGCCCCGCATCAATCCCAGGCCTATGGCTTCGTTTCCGGTCAGGAAGGGGAGGGGAGGGCGACCCAGATCCGGCAGTTTCTGGTGCTCGTTGGCGGCGTCGTAACCACCACGGGCGACCTGAAGATTGATCTCCAGTACTTTAGGCGGGAGATCCCGACGTAGCACCTCCTCGAGGGTTCCCCATTCGATCCCTACTGCCTTGCAGAATGCGCCGATGATCCCGGTATTCGAGGTGAGGGAGGGGGCCTTGTTCTCTTCGATGATCTTTTTGAGCGGGACGGGCATGCCCTCACCTTTGGCATAGTAGTCATCGTAGATCAGTAACCCTCCCGGTACGATCTTATTCTTATGGAAATCAACCGTATCCTGATTCAGTGCTAACACCATATTCACCCCGGACCGGTGGGTCGCTATGGTCTGTTCGGATCCCCGTATCACGCTGAAATTGTGGCCTCCACGAATAAGGGAGGGATAATCATAGTACATGTATACCCGGTACCCCAGGCGTCCAAGAAGATGGGCAAGAATCTGTCCCGCTTTATTCAGACCCTCCCCCGCCTTTCCCCCGATGAGAACGGAAAACTCGTTCATATGATCCCTCCTCTCCCTCTTAATATTATATAAAGCCTGCACCGGAGAGAGGGGGG
>JBAIXL010000026.1:0-2339 GCA_037916685.1 Methanolinea tarda | reverse complement strand
TCTCGATGCCTTCCCATACGAATCCCGATGAGAAGAATCTACACTACGGAAGAGTTTTTCGAGATTATCTGAGCTGCACAGAAAAATCGACCGGTAAAATCCTCATCCTGGGAGCAACCCCCTAGAGAGATGAGGCATCCAGGGGGGAATGCCTGCGGTTATTCAGGAACCATGATGCATGAATAAGGGGTGAGGTGCGATGTTCCACCATCTCGGCAATGATGGGTTTCTGCTGCGCCAGATCGCTGATAACCCGATTATATAGAAGAGAACGTTTGGCCAGCGAGATCATCCTCTCCACCGCTTTTCCCAGTTCCTCCTCGAGATGATTGCGCTGGATTTCGTGGATATATCCATTCGCCTGAGCATGTTTGATGCGTTCTTCTGCCACCTGACAGAGGAAAAAAAATCCGTCCAGCGCCTGGTAGGCTTTATCCGCAGGCTGGACGCCTCCCTTCTTTGAATCCCGCAACTCTCTCTCCAGGGACTGGCACAGACCCGTGATCTCATTGAGGCTGTCGATGATTAGGGCAAGCGTTTTTTCTTCTTCGGTCTGTTCCTGTACCGCGATCTGGATACATGCCGGACACCCCTGGTTATTCATAAACGCATTCCTGTCACGAAACGGGAGCTGGTAATGGATGTAATCGTAATCCCAGTACCTCTGGCATCGACTGCATTGAACTTGGCCCATGGTCTCAACCGAGAATGTAGATTCTTTTTGCGAACAGATTGGCACAGATTTGAGGACATTTACCCGCATAGAAGAACCTATGCCGGATCGTCAGCCTTCGTTCACCTGCGCACTCTGGTATAGCTTGCTATCGCAGGAGACGATTATATAGGTATCGTCGCTGGCAGTCGCGCATATGGAACCTTTGGTAGTTCATTCCCATGATACGATTATTCTTCATTCAGTCTTCGCAGAGGACGATGTCTTCAGATGTTTACGGAAAAGTCCGTCACTCTCACGCTGCCTTCTCCGAAAGCCCTGAAAACCATCTGAACAGAACCTCTCGCAGATGAAGAATAATTTTACTCCGGAGACTGATATGTCCTCACCATTTACATTTTTGCCGTCATAAATTCCAACGGACATGATACCCCACCCCAGGCCGAGTTCCCTTCCTGTGGGTACTCCCCTCGGGGCGCCGTGCTAGATCCGGACTCTTGTGGAGGCGGATAGGTTGACCATTTTCGGTTTCCACGTTTGACCTGTTCCGCTGATGATCAAGGAGGGATCACCAATAGACATAACATATCCTAGAGATACAGCAGAGAAATATCCATAGGGATGCCCTCATGACCCCCACAGACACGGCCTGGATGCTAGTTGCCCTCATCGGTGGACTGATAGTCGCAGACGGGATCGGGAGCGTCCTCATACAGGGTAATCAATATCATGGATACTGGTTTGACCTTGAACGAGAAGCCCGGGCTGCCGGGGGTCTTGTTCTAATCGCCCTTGCCGTTCGGAGTCTTGCGAGTCCCCCTTGACCCATCCAACTGCGTTTTCCCTGCACCGGTCAAATCCGCATATCCAGGCCCGACCGGATCGATTTTAGATCACTATTACCTACCGAAATGCCAGTTTATTTTCTTTGCACCGATCCGACAAAACCAAGGGTTCGGCCCCCTAAGTACTGGGTGGCCATCTCCGGGAGCAACAAAATGAACCGCACGACACAGAATATCCTTGCCGGCCTTGGGTTGCTGATTTTCCTCATCATGATACCCCTTGTCATTCCGCCACCTTCCGGTACGGCTCCTGAAGGATTGCCTCCCACCACGAGCCTGCCGATATCGCTATCGACGCTGCCGATCCCTACCACCAGTGCCACTTCGGTAACCCCAACCGACCCTTCATCGGCCTCGTCCCTTGTCCGTGGCCAGATCGTGGAAGTAGATACCCGCGATCTAGCCCTGGGGCGTACGTCCTTTGCGTATGTTACCCTCACGAACACTGGCATGCTCCCGATCACCAAAGTTCGCATCGAAATCACCGCGGGCAGAGATTTCGGGTTCCCCCTGGGATATCAGTCGCAGCAAATGATTCACGAACTCGATGAGGTGATTGAACCAGGAGACACCCGTACCCTGGCAGATCAGTTCGACCTTCCCCTCAATGAGGGCATCATTCCCCTGGAGGGACTGTATGAAGTGTCCATGCGAATCTACGCCAATGACAACTATCTTATCGGCTCCTGGCAGGGAGAGGTCTATCTTCGTGGATGATGATGCAGGCAGAGAAGTGGTCTGTGCAATCTGACGAGAAGTGGTAGAACGTACTTATCGATCGTATCCTTATCATCATAACCGAAGGGAAATGTTTCACCAAT
>JBAIXL010000025.1:0-5343 GCA_037916685.1 Methanolinea tarda | reverse complement strand
TTGTGGAAATCGGCTGCGTATGAATGGGTAATCGTAATCTCTTTCTGCCACAGGTCCCAGAGGTTTATTTCGGATTGGATTTCGGGATGGGTGGGGGCAAAAAACAAGACCGTACCCCCGGGTCCCACCGCGTCCAGCGATTGTTTCACGCAAACGGGCACCGGAGCCGTCATGATAACGGTGTCTGCGCCCACGCCACCATTTAATTCCTTAAACCGTTCGGGCACATCCTCTGAAGCAGAAATCGTTGCATCGGCGCCGAATTTCCGGGCGATCGTTAACCGATCGGGACTCGGATTGGAGACGGCAATAAATCCCGCACCATTCAACCGGGCTACTTGAAGATGCAACAGTCCGGTGATACCGGCCCCGATGATCAAGATCGATCGACCGTCCGAGGTCGGAGCCCACTGTTGCCCCCGCAACACGCTTCCGAGGGGTTCGACGAAGGTTCCCATGTCAAACGTGACCGATTCGGGAAGGCGCAACATCCCCCGATCCACGTTGATTTCGGGTACCACCACATATTCCGCGAATGCCCCAAACGCCTGTTTAAATTTTGTTTTTTGCAGGGTATCGCACGCGGTCGTATGCCCGCGTATACATGCTTGACAGGTATGGCAGGGGACGTGATGGGTGACCACCACTCGATCCCCCAAGTTCCATTTCGGATTCACGCGGGAACCGACTTCTGTAATGATCCCCGTGCATTCATGTCCAAATGCTCCGATCCCGCCTGGTCTTCCCGCTCGCTTGATTCGATACCATTCCATGACGTCCGACCCGCATACTCCACATGCCATGATTTTGACTTTGATCTCTCCGGGTCCCACGGATAGATCCTCCACATCCTCGATGCGAATGTCATGGTTCGAATAGTACACGGCGGCTTTCATCGTATTCACCTGGGGGATAGAAGTATCGTGATCGGAACCATCACTCCAGCTTGCAGGCCTCCGGTAAACAGGCCTGGTAGAGATCCAGGGCTTCCTGCACCGTGTAATCTTCGTGGACAATGGAACGAATTCCTTTGATCATGCCGATCGGATTGTCATCCTGGAAAATATTTCGTCCAAAGTCCACCCCTGCGGCACCTGCCTGAATAGAGTCATACGCCATTTGAAGAGCATCCGCAGGACGGGTTCGCTTACCTCCTGCCACGACCACCGCGGTGGGAGACACCGCGTCCACCAGTCTGGAAAATTCTTCACAATAATACGTCTTGATGATCCGGGCCCCGGCATCCTGGCAGATACGGGACGCAAGGGCCAGATACCGCAGATCCCGGGTCATGTTCTTCCCTACGGCGGTAACGGCCAGCACGGGAATTCCATATTCATCGGCCTGATTGATCATGTCGGTGAGATTGATAATGGTCTGTTGCTGGTGGGCAGAACCGATAAACACACTGACCGCGACTCCGGCCGCATCCATTCGAATGGCTTCTTTGATGGTAACCGTGAGCTTTTCATCACTTAGATCTTCATTTAACACGCTATTTCCCCCGGTCACCCGAAGCATGATGGGTTTGGATCCCGCATCTTCGGACGCGAGATTGCTGCGCACGGCCCCCCGCGTCGTCATCAGACAATCACAGTAGGGAAGAAGTGTTGTTATGGTGGTACTCATATTGCGCAGTCCGGTGGTCGGCCCTTGAAAATAGGGGTGGTCGATCGCAAGCATGACGACCCGATTGTCTTTCGGACTAATGATCCGGTTCATCCGGCTTTGAATTCCTATATCAGGATATGTCGTTGCCATGGGATACTCACGAGAATCAATGATACACAACTATAAAGAAAGCTGGGATTATTTTCGGTTCGGTCGGACGATCCGGTATCCCTTCTCGGTTAACCAGCGGTGAAATTCATGGGTACTGTGGATACAGTATGCGGCACAGATCGACCGAATTTCTTCATACTTCCTGGACGACTCTACTTCTTTATCCAACAGCGATTGCATCGGGCATTGGACGTCCTTACAGTATTCCCTACGTGAGTACTCGGTATATCCGTCGATCGACCCCATACGGGGATACTTGGAAACGAAATGGAAAAAGGTTTACGGAATGAACCGTACTCTGCGAATATTTCTGTCTACCCCTTGATCACACCCAGCGGCTCCAGACGTGCGACCATGCGTGACAGTCCGACCTCATGGACCACCCGCACCACCTCTTCGCTCGGCTTATAAGCGCTCGGTGCCTCCTCCGCAATGGAATCATAGGACGGTGCCCGGACCAGGATTCCCCGTTTCTCCAGGGCATCCCTTACGGCCTTTCCCGAGAGTTCCCTCTTGGCCTGAGAACGGCTCTCCACCCTTCCGGCCCCATGGCAGGTACTTCCAAACGAACGTTCCATCGCCTCCTGGGTGCCCCGGAGCAGGAAGGAGGGGGAACCCATACTTCCCGGAATCAGCACCGGCTGGCCGACATCGGCATACCTATGGGGAATATCCCCGCTGCCGGGACCAAAGGCACGGGTGGCTCCCTTGCGGTGAATGCATACATCTACCTTCCGTCCATCGACCGTATGCGTCTCCATCTTCGCCACATTGTGGGCGACATCGTACAGCAGGGGCATCTCGGAGGCGCTCAGACCGTACAGTGCTTCAAACACACTGCGGGTGGTGTCCAGGATCAGCTGCCGGTTCGCCCATGCATAATTGGCCGCCGCACACATCGCCCCGAAATAGGCCTTTCCTTCGGGTGAGGAGATCGGGGCACACGCGAGCTGCCGGTCAGGGAGGGTGATTCTGTATTTCTTCATGGCAGACTCCAGAGTCTTGAGGTAATCCGTACAGACCTGGTGTCCCAGACCACGGGATCCGCAATGGATCATCACACAGATTTGTCCTTTCCGGACCCCGAACGCCCGGGCCGCATCCTCATCGTAGATTTCGCGGACCTCCTGTATCTCCAGAAAATGATTGCCGGAGCCCAGGGTTCCCCCCTGCGGGATCCCCCTGTCCCGGGCTTTCTGGCTCACCGCGGAGGGATTGGCATCTTCCAACCGTCCTTTCTGTTCACAGTGATCGATATCCTCCGGGACGCCGTACCCGTTTTTCACGGCCCACGAAGCACCCTTGGACATGGCGGCCTCCAGATCCTGCGAGGTGAATCGGAACCGCTTCCTCTTCGCACCTACGCCCGTAGGGACCGATTCGTACAAACGCTCGATCAGCTCCCGCTTGTTCTTCAGGTCATCCGGAGAGAGGGTCGTGGTCACCAGCCGCACCCCGCAGTTGATATCAAAGCCCACCCCCCCGGGGGAGATCACCCCGGTCTCCCGATCAAACGCTGCCACCCCTCCGATGGGAAATCCGTAGCCCCAGTGGATATCCGGCATGGCCAGGGCATAGGACAGGATGCCCGGCATGGTCGCCACGTTGGCCAGCTGCCGAATCGCCCCCTCCTCCAGATCGGCGGCCAGAGTATCCGATAGGAAAAACTTACCCGGGACCCGCATATGCTCGGTATAGCCGATGGGAACCTCCCATTCACACGGTCCGATTTTTTTGATACCTTCCTTCATGAGGATCTCTCACACATCAAACAGGATATCGGTAGAATAGCTCTTCCCCACTTTAACGATTTGCAGATCATAATAGGAGATGCCCTTGACTTCCGTGCCGTGATGCTTTCTCCGATCGAACCGTTCCCCTCCCAGATTGGCCTTCAGGTGTGTACCCTCCACCTTCACGTCGATGGTGCAGTACACCATCTCCCGCACATCGGACAGATACAGCAGTTCGGAGAGGAAGTCGTGCAGCAGTTCCTCCTTGTCTTCGGCGTCTAATGTCACCTGCTCACTCTTTTCGGACCCGGGCGTCTCCGAACAACCGCCATACATCACCTGCATCAGTCCCCGTGCCGCCTCAGAGAACAGCGCCTCCAGACTGGGGGATGTCACCCGGATACGTACATCTGCGGTATGGATCAGTTCTTCAATGGTCATGCCGACGCAGGTATCGGGGAATCATGTCGTCATCGATGAGATGGAGGAAGGGTGCCTGGTAGCGGGAGATGTAGAGGGTTCTCCTCCCTAGCGGTATACGGATATCGCTGGATTTGGGTCGCTTCACACTGACGGGAAGCAGGATAGGACCCCCGCAGGAAGTGCAGATGCGGTAATCGCAGGGCTGCTCTCCAAGATATCTCTTCACCTCCTCGGTCAGGGTGATCCCGGGAGATGGGTCTGCTGGCCTTTCTTTCGAATCGCGGATTCCACCCTCTGATGATTGCATGTCCATATAATAGCACCTCCTCCACGTAAATATGTGGTAGGATCAGGTAGTAAGGACACCGGAGACGAGATCGAGGTACTGTTCCTTCATCTCGTACAGGGTGTTGTTGGAATCCAGACTCTTTTTCACGCGAAGGATCCCGATGCGGGAGGCAATGATTCCCACCATGGAAGCAACGGAATGATAACTGATGGCAAAGTGCCCTTTCAACTGATCAAAGATCTGGGGAATGGTCCAGGATTTGATACGGATGAACAGAGCGAGAAGAGCCCTTCGGATACCTGTCGTGTCTCGGGAGAGATATTCTTTCAAACGCCGGCAAATCTGCGATTTGAAATCCACAGGGGATCTCATACGTATCGCTTGCGCTCTGATTTATAAATATTTTTTGATTTTTTATACGTACAGCGCGAGATAGTTCCTATGGAGCAAAAATTTTGAGATTTGGATAAATCGGACCCTAAATATCACGTATTTTACCAGTTCTCATGTCGAATTCCGGGGGTTCCCATCCATACTCTTTATTTCCCGCACCCTCAACAGTACATACTATATGGTTGATTTCCGGTACGATATCGCCAGGTTTTCCCCCTGGCAGCTGATGGCAGGACCTCTGGTAATACTGATCCTGTGTGTCGGCTTCCTCTCCGTCAATACCGCTATCACCGGTCTCCCGATCACCCCCGGAATCGATTTCGCCGGGGGCACCGAAGTGGACCTGTATACACAGCAGACCCAGGCACAGATCCTGGAGACCTTCGCGGATTATCCTCTGGAAACGCCCCTCATGACCTCCAGTGGGTGGATCCTGAAATTCAGTCCTATGAGCGACGATCAATATCGCCAGCTCAATACCCTCTTGAATGAGTCCTATTCCGGCTACACGATTAACCAGTTCAGTCCGTTATTTGGGGCCACGTTGCAGGGTCAGGCAGCCTATGCTATCCTCTTCTCCTTCATCGGCATGACGATTGTGGTATTTGTCGCCTTCCGCACCCTCGTTCCCGCCGCAGCGGTGGTGCTCTCGGCCTTTGCTGACATCGCCATGACCGCGGTGGCCATGCAGGTACTGGGTATCCACCTCTCTCTGGGAACCAC
>JBAIXL010000024.1:0-5261 GCA_037916685.1 Methanolinea tarda | reverse complement strand
ATACCCCTGGCCACCCGCTCTCTGGACCGGGATCATCGGATTTTAAGGTCTCCCGTGCCTATGTCACCGGAGATATGAGACCCCGTATCCTGCTGACTAATGACGATGGCATCTCATCTGCCGGATTGTGGGCGGCGTATCGGGCACTGGTCCCGATCGCCGACGTAACGGTGGTGGCCCCCGCGGCACAGCAGAGCGCGGTCGGCCGCTCCATCTCCATCTTCGAACCGATCCGGGCGAACGAGGTTACCATTGAGGATGTGGTGGCCGTATCGGTGAGCGGAAAACCCACGGACGCGGTGATTATCGGCCTGTACGCACTGCATATCGATCCCACCCTGGTCGTAAGCGGCATCAATATCGGGGAAAATCTCTCCTACGAGTCCATCATGACCTCGGGCACCGTCGGAGCAGCCCTGGAAGCGGCCAACCATGGGGCCAAAAGTATCGCGTTTTCTCTCCAGGTGGAGAATCAGGCCGACAAATTTGAGGATCCCCGGTTTTATAAGAGGAGTTTTGATCGCGCGGGTGAAATCGTCCGGGATATCTGCGGACGGGTGCTCTCACGAGGATTTCCGCCCCATGCCGATGTCATTAACGTAAATATTCCCTCTGCGACCCATGGAGGCTATGAGATCACCCGCCTCGCCCCCAAACTCTTTCGGACCGGTGTGGAAAAACGGCTCGATCCCCGCGGGCGACCCTATTACTGGATCAACGGCCCCCTGATGACCGAGGCTGATGAGGGGACGGATGTGCATGCCGTGACCCGCGGATCCATCTCCATCACGCCCATCACCCTGGACTGCACCGCGGGAGCCGCCTATAAGGATATGCAACACTTGTTCTCCGAATAATTTTCCGCAGCATGACAACACATCTTTCATATAAATCGAAGGCAAGTACTTCGGTGTGATTATCCGGAAAAGTGACGGGGCAAAACGACAGGCAGGATATCGGGCAGCCGACCTGGTGGAAGATGGCATGGTCGTCGGGCTGGGTACCGGGTCCACCGTATATTTCTGTCTGGAGAGGCTTTCCGATCGTATTCGGGAGGGTCTTACCATCGAGGGAGTTCCCACCTCCCTTCAGACAGCCCTGCAGGCCCGAACCCTGGGTATTCCCCTGACCGATCTCGAGGATGCTCCGGAACTGGATCTCGCCATTGATGGAGCAGATCAGGTGGACCGGAACCGCTACCTGATCAAGGGAAGGGGTGGTGCCCATACACGGGAAAAGATTGTTGCCGATGCAGCCGCTTCCCTGGTGATCATCGTAACGGAAGACAAACTCTGTGACCGTCTCCACGCCCCGGTGCCGGTGGAAGTGATTCCCTTCGCCTGGACCCATGTTTCCCGTTCCCTTCGCCTCCTGGGAGGGAATCCGCGGATCCGTGAGTGCGGTCAGGGAAAGGATGGCCCGGTTGTTACCGATAACGGAAACCTGATCCTGGACAGCGAATTTGGCGAGATCTCCGATCCTCCGCTTCTCGAGGAGGCGATGGAGAGGATACCGGGTGTGGTGGGAAGCGGGCTGTTTACCCGGTTTGCCTCCCGGACCCGGGTAATCGTGGGGGAGAAGGGAACCATCCGGGAGATCTCACACCGGTAGGGTACTCCGCAACGTCTGAATGAGTTCGAGTTGTGTCGTTGCCTCTTTTCTTTTCTCTTCTTCGATAGAATCCAAAATGGAAGTGATGGAACGGGATAGTCGGTAGATCTTTACCGGTCGACCCTTGCTGTCGGCTTTCTTTTCGGTACTTTCGACCCAGTGATAGGCCCGCAGCTGGCGCATCGCCATACTCACTTCCGGCTGGCGGAGATCGGTACCTCGCTCGATCATTCTTGACGTGGCTTCCTCGGTGCCGGACAGGTACACGATCACCCGTGCCACGTTCCGTTTCATTCCCAGACCCACCAGATTATCGGTGATGGTCTCTTCGTTCTCCGTAAAGGACAAAAAATTCGTGGGTTTCACGGCACCACCTGATTATTATAACGTCTTTTTAATAATAGATAAAAAATATTACCCTGCACCTCCGTTTTATTCAAAAATGTACGGGAAAAAAGAATATCCGAATCAGATAAGACCCAGATTGGAGAGGTCCGATAGAATCTTCTGGACGGCCCGTTTCGCGTCTTCCGGTTTCTTCCCACCGGTGATGATAAGTTTCCCGGAGCCGAACAGCAGCACCACCACTTTCGGGTCCTCGAGACGATAGACCAGACCCGGGAACTGTTCCGGCTCGTATTCGATCCGTTCCAGATTGAAGCCCACCGCGATCTTGTTCAGATTGATCGGGGTATGGAGGTCCGCCGAAGTGACGATATTCTGGATCTTATAGGTCAGCTTTTCCGGGATCTTGATCCCCAGAGCCCGCAGCTGGCCTCCCAGTATCTCCAGTCCCTTTCCCAGACTTTCGATGCTTTTTGCACCGGTGAGAACGAGTTTCCCGGAACCGAAGACAAGCGCCGCAATTTTGGGATCCTGCATGCGAAGGACAACTCCGGGAAATCTCTTTTTATTGTATTCTGCGTCCGGGATTTTGGACGCAAGGTCTGCCAGATCGAGAGAATCGCTGACTTTGGCGGAGGCGACAATGTTTTCAATCTTAAGTGACTCTTCAGGCCGGGCACTCATGTTTATAAATAAACATCGGGCAGTATATAAAGGATAGGGTGGAGCTTCTCCCTCCAATTGCTCCAAAAAGCCAGAAGGATAGGGTAGAATGACCCCAAAAACTCGGCGATTCCGGGCAAGGATTTCACCCGGGATTTCAGGAAAAAAAGAGGGTATTATTACTCTTCCAAGGTGGAGATATCCCCGGGATCCATACCCATCTCTTTGGCCTTCAACACACGCCGCATGATCTTCCCGCTGCGGGTCTTGGGCAGTTTATCCATATACTCGATGGCCGAGGGCATGGCAATCGGTCCCAGGGTCATCCGTACATGATGAATGATCTCATTGGTGAGGTGATCGCTGGGTGAATGTCCGACCCGAAGAACCACAAAGGCCTTGATGATGTTACCTTTCAGCGGATCGGGTTTTCCTATGACCGCTGCTTCGGCCACCGCAGGATGGGACACCAGGGCACTCTCCACCTCTGCCGTCCCGATGTTGTGACCGGCGACCAGGATGATGTCATCCGCCCGACCCAGGATCATGATGTACCCTTTGTCGCCCTTTACCGCCAGATCGCCCGTCGTATACACGTTGGGAATCGTGTACCAATATTTGCGGTAGCGTTCATCATTTTTATAAATGGTACGGAGCATCGCAGGCCAGGGTTCGCGGATTACCAGGAATCCTCCCTTACCGGGGGGAACCGATTTTCCTTCTTTGTTCACCACATCGGCAACCACACCCGGGATGCCCTTTCCGGCAAACCCGGGCCGCATCGGTTCGCCCACCATGGTGGTGATCATATGCATCCCGGTCTCTGTCTGCCACCAGGTATCTACCAGGGGACAGCGGTCTTTACCGATGATATGATAATACCATTCAAACGCCTCTGGATTCAACGGCTCCCCAACGGATGCAATGATTCGCAGGGAACTGAGATCATAGGCATTCGGCCACTTTTCCCCCATCTTCATAAACATGCGGATAGCGGTCGGGGCGGTATAGAAGATTGTCACTCCCAGATCTTCAATGATATTCCAAAAATTACCCGGGTCAGGATAATCCGGGGTGGTTTCACTGATGACCACCGTTCCTCCTGCGGCTAGCGGACCATACACCACGTAACTGTGCCCGGTGATCCAGCCGGGGTCAGCCGTACACCAGTAGATATCCTCCTCCTTTAGATCAAACACGTACTTGGTGGTATAATACGTCCCGACCATGTAGCCGGCGCAGGTATGCACGACCCCTTTGGGCGTTCCGGTCGATCCGCTCGTATAGAGAATGAAGAATGGGTCTTCCGCATCCATCACCTCGGGTTCGCAGTGGTGCTCGACATCCTTCATCAGCTCGTAAAAATCTACTTCCAGACCGGCCTGAAGCTCCGACTGCGGGGTTTCTCTTCGCAACACAATCACTTTCTCGATCGAGGATGCCCCCACGATTGCCTCCTCCACAATGGGGAGTAAGGGAATCGTCTTTCCCCTCCGGACGGTGATATCGGCGGTAATCACCACCCGGGCCTCTGCATCGACAATGCGGGTGTTCAGGGCACTGACCCCGAATCCCCCGAATACCACGCTGTGCACCGCACCAATGCGGGCGCAGGCGAGCATGGATATCACCTGTTCCGGAACCATGGGCATGTAAATACAGACCCGGTCTCCCTTACCAATCCCGATTTTCTTCAGACCATTGGCAAATCGCATCACTTCACGGTAGAGTTTGCGATAGGTGTAGACACGTTCCTCGTTTTCCTCCCCTCGCCAGATGAGGGCAACCTTGTTCCGGCGATGGTTCATCACATGGCGATCCAGGCAATTCTTCGTGATATTCAGTTTGGCGCCGGTGAACCATTTCGCATAGGGATAGTTCCATTCCCGCACTCGATCCCACGTTCGGATCCATTCCAGTTCCTGAGCTGCCTTCCCCCAGAACGCATCGGGATCGGCCTGAAATTCCTTGTAGGCCTTGGAATAATCACCGATCCAGGAGTTCTCCTTCAGTTCTGGAGGCGGATAATAAAATTTCATATCCTTGACTAACGCGACGTCGAATTTCGCTTCCATTGGGCAATCAATTTATCATTATTAATCATGATTTAATTAATCTTGTGATTGGCCCGTCGAGAAAGTATGTATTCATGTATGTATGTATTTAACCGTAAATTTTGATATTGCCTTTCCAACTTATATCTCCCTGTTCATCGGGATTTCTACCGTTACATAATCCGGCGGATACCAGATGAATTTCTTCATTCGGAGGGGATCGTACAGAATAACGGTATCGTTCTTTCGCTCCGCCACAGACAGGTAGGAGTAGTACAGATGCCGGCGCACTTCGGGCAGGTTCAAAATCGGGTCCAGTTCCTCCCTGGTGATGTTTTGATATCGTGGGAACTGTCCCAGCATTTCCCGTCCTTCCCCCACGCGGTAGGTTTCCAAGACGTACCCTCCCTCCGTTTCATGGATAATAAACCAGTGAAAGGGGTTCATCCGGGGGATGGTAATTCCATCCTGCGTAATCGATATCGCTGTTTTCATTATGATTCTGAAAGCGATGTATCCGATAACGATGGCAAGGTAGAGGTAAGGAGCCATCAGGGACTGGATGCCGAGCAGAACCAGAACGAGGAA
>JBAIXL010000023.1:0-3319 GCA_037916685.1 Methanolinea tarda | reverse complement strand
TTCTTGATCTTCAGATAGATCACATTTCCCGGAGCATTCCCGATCTGACGCTCTTCGAGATCAAACAGTTCGGTGTCTTTCACCAGATCTTTCAATTTTTTATATCCGTAATTTCGCGAATCGAATTCGGGGGATTTTTTGGTGATGATGTTTCCGACATCCGAGAGGTTCGCCCACCCGTCGTCGTCCGAACAGTCTTCGACCGCCGATCGGAGCAGCGTGACCAGCTTGGTGTCTTCCTGCAGTTTCAGGGGTCGGGTGACCTTCGTTTCTTTGGGCGTCTCACCCTGCTTCTCTTCTGCGGGTTTGCTCTTCCGCAGAATTTCCGTGAAAATAAATTTGTCACAGGCTTTTACGAACGAATCGGGAGTCTTTTCCTCGCCAAATCCGTACACGATCTTACCGGATTCGCGCAGTCGGGAGGCGAGCCGGGTGAAATCGCTGTCACTGGAGACCAGGCAGAATCCATCAAAATTACCGGCATACAGGAGGTCCATCGCATCGATGATCAGGGCAGAATCTGTGGCATTTTTTCCCTTGGTATAGTTAAACTGCTGAACCGGTTGAATGGAATACTTCAGAAGAGTCTCCTTCCAGGGCTGCAGGGTCGGAGAGGTCCAGTTGCCATAGATTCGCTTAACGCTGGCCACGCCATACTTCGCGATTTCTTCCAGTAATCCTTCGATTATCTCGGATTGGGCGTTATCGGCGTCGATGAGGACAGCCAGTTTCTTTTGCGTATCGATCGCATGTTCTGAACTAATGGACATAGGATTCTATAGTATTCTACGATCCCGATGCTTAAGCTCCTATCGCTGAAACTCAACCGTCCCTGGTCTTGGGCAGGCCCAAACGGGCAAGCCCGGATAACGGAAGGGTCGAACTCCCGGTTCATCCGGTGGAAGCCAAAAAAAGAGTTCGCTTCTTAACATCAGCACGGTGTTCCTATCGTTTTACCGCGGAGAGCTGGATGCTAACGATCGAGTGTTCAATCTCCCTGAGCATCTCCGGAGTGAAGTGAAGATCTGTTAAGACGGCCTTTGCCGTGGGATCGTGTGTCATGCAGTCCAGGGGAAACGGAGTTTCTTTCTGGATCTGCACCTCCTGGAATCCCGCTGCGGAGACGGTGTCGAGGTACTCCTGTTTGCCCAGAGCACCGGATATGCATCCCGCATAGGCATCCAGGGACTGGCGGATGGGTTCTGAAAGCGTTCGGACAAGCATGGTATCCGACACCATCACCCTCCCTCCCGGTTTCAGCACGCGGAATGCCTCGCGGAAGACCTGGGATTTATCGATGGATAGATTGATCACGCAGTTCGAGATGATGACATCCACAGAATTGTCTGCGACGGGAAGATGTTCAATCTCTCCAAGCCGGAATTCCACATTGTGATACCCTCCGCGCCGGGCATTTTCGCGGGCTTTTGCAAGCATCTCCGGGGTCATATCCACCCCGATTACCCGCCCCGCGTTTCCGACCTTTCGGGCAGCCAGGAAGCAGTCGAATCCTGCTCCCGAGCCCAGATCCAATACCGTCTCCCCTGGATGGAGGGAGGCCAGGGCGATGGGATTTCCGCACCCCAGTCCGAGATTGGCACCTTCGGGCACCGCAGTCAGATCCTCTTTGCTGTATCCGATTTTCTGTGCAATCGAGCCCGCCGTGCGGGTGGATCCGCAACAGGATGGGGCGGATCCGGTACAGGAGCAGGGCTCACGCGCGACCTGGGCATATTCCTCACGGACCTTCTTTCGAATCGTTTCGTCTTTCATCATGTTTCCTCCTATAGGGATCCCTTTACCAGAGGCCCGACCACACTCTTGACGGGCTCTGCCAGCTGATCCGCAGCTATCAGAACGATACAACAGATCCTGCCTTCTCTCTCCAGACCGACGGCAGCGAGTTTGTCGCCGGGACGAATGCCCGCCCGCATCCGCAGGTCTTTGGGAAGCACCATCTGACCCCGTTCATCTACGTTCAGAATGGCTTCTACCGTACAGCGCCCTTCCGGGAAGGAACAGCAGGAAGCCGTATCTTCCTGTCGTATATTCATGCCATAGGGTGTGTTTCCAAATTATATGAATGTTCTGATAATACTGATTTATCGTAATATTCAATCAGCCTCTCTGCTCGATCAGATTTCAGTACGGAACGGGATGGATAGTGAAATGCGACATACCTGTACTTTCATGTTCCATGCAATAAATTCGGAAATTTTATTAAAAAACTAATATTTAAACTTAATTTGAAAATACAAAATTATAAATATAATTAGGTAAATTTACTCAGTATCCAAGCTCGATGGTATATTTCATGAATGGAAAATCGATTATCCTGGCCATACTTCTGATCGTAGCGCTCGCTACGGGGGTTCTCGGGACCGAGATCGTGGTGCCCCCTCCCTAGAGGATACGGTTTCTGTACGGTGGAGACCGGGGGAAGGGAACGGTTTGTTCTGCGCCTCAACGGGTGTTCACGCCATACCGGGATTCAACTAAAAAGTGGGATCACCCTGGTCAGGAAGGGGGTGATCCGACGGCTTCCGTCTTCTTTTCCTGTGGTTTCCAGATCAGTGCCCAGATACCACCGATAATTCCCAGAATCAGACCAATAATAAATCCGCCGCCTGACGCGAGGCTCAGGACACTGAATACGATGATCAGAATCCCCCAGAGGGCGTGCTGGTCGGGTTGCCGGTTCAGCATCAGCACGCTGGCAAGGGTGACGATGGCACAGATGATCCCCCAGATGCCAATGGACGCGATCACCGGCCGTATGCCGGGGATGAATTCGTGATATCGGCCGATAAAGCCAGATATCCCGAATAGAAACACCACCACTCCATCAATCAGGACCAGTAATCCTCCAATCAGCGCGAGAATAAAAGGGCCGGTAGGACGTTCTGTTTCAGCCATAGCGATCGATTCCATGGATATTCGCTGTACATGATAAAGCCAGTGGGAATCTGTCGGTGACTTCCTTTCCCGGAATATACGTAAATAGCAGGAGAGTACTTCGATCGGTAATGCCTATGGCCGCTGCACCGGATGTAGAGAATCCCCGAATCACCATGTGGCAGGCGGCCTATATCGGGATAGGTAATATCATCGGTGCCGGAATCTTTGTGCTCGCGGGCACCGTGATCACGCTGGCCGGCCCGGGTGCCATCCTCGCATTTGTGCTGACCGCGATACTCGCGACCACCGTCGCTCTGAACAGCGCCGAGCTCTCCTCAAAGATCGTCACCCATGGAGGATTGTATTCTTTTATCCGGGCGAGCATGGGAGAAGCGACCGGCTTCCAGGTCGGATGGCTTCG
>JBAIXL010000022.1:0-2013 GCA_037916685.1 Methanolinea tarda | reverse complement strand
GCCATCTGGCTCCAGCTTTCCTTGTCGTAGACGATCAGGAAGCTTGCTTCTTCCCGCTGCACGCCTACAATCCAGGAATCGGCGGTTCCATTGAGAGCGACCCCGGTCCCGTGAATCTGATGCAGAGTGAGGCCGGTCACGTTGATCTCCCCCGATGAGCCGTAGTACGAAAGCTCCTGCCACGCATCCTCGAATGAGACTTTCGCGGGTTCATCCCGGGGTGTTTTGTCCACAATGCTGGGGCCGGTTCCATTGGTCTGCTCGACGGAGGAAGGGGTGGCCGTCATGCAGGCACACGCGCAGCAACACAGAATAACAGCAAAGAGCGCCAGGAAGCCAGATTTTATCAGAATCACCCCACTATTCACCATTATAATTTTGTAAAGATATAAATATTTGTAAAGTAAGATGAGGGTTACCTTTTATCTTATTCTTCGGTTATTTGAGATTCACTTGATATTTCCAGAGATTCCTGATCCAATGATTTGGAAGATCCTGTGAATGTTCTCCCTGGCCGTATTGGATCATTGGCCTCCTGTGCGCGGAAACATCGGAAAAATAATTTCGTGATATATCCGCGTCTTAATTATTATCGCACGATCTTCGAGATGGGGATCTCCAGGATGTCTTCGGCTCCGGCGCTCTTTAACTGCGGGATGATCTTGTTTACTACACGCTTCATCACAACGGTCTGGATACTGTAATAATCGATCCCGTGTAACTGGCTGACGGTCGGTTTTTTCATGGCAGGAAGGATTCCGATGACTGATTCGAGCCGGGGCCCGGGTACGTTCATGGTCAGTAGTACCTGCTGGCGACCTTCGATCACCCCGATGAGCAGGGTGATGATCTCCTGGATGAGGCGGCCCTTTTCCGGATCTTCCCAGGCGGCCCGGTGAGCGATGAGGACCGTGTAGGACTCCATGATCTGTCCGATGATTTTAAGGCCGTTTCTACGCAGGGTGGTTCCTGTTTCGGTGAGATCGACCACCACATCCATCAGATCCGGGACCTTTGCCTCCGATGCCCCGAAGGAGTGGAAGAGCTGGACCGGGATTCCCCGTTCGGCAAAAAAACGGCTTGTCAGATTCGGGTATTCGGTGGTGACCCGGCTTCCAGGCCGGATCTCCTCGACCCGGGAGATGGGTTCGTCCTGGTGGACCGCGATCACGATGCGGACATTGCCCTCTCCGGTCTTGCTGTAGGAGAGGCTCGCCAGCTCCACCACGTCGGCCCCGGTCTCCCGCACCCAGTCCAGCCCGGAGATGCCCAGATCGAAGTACCCTTTCTCCACGTAGGTAGGAATCTCCTGGGGCCGGAGAATTTTCACCTTTCCAAAGCGCTCATCGGAGATGCGGGGATTGTAATCTCTATCCGTTCGCCGGACCTCGAGGTCTGCCTCCCTGAACAGCTGGAGGGTCTGCTCTTCCAGGCTTCCCTTAGGGAGCGCGATGCTGATCATGCGTACAAAATCACCCGCAAGGGGCATAAGAATGGCTGTTCATCCTCGTTCTATGATAGAGCCGAGCCTCTTACGATCGAAATCCAGGAGATTTCTCGCAGGCAGGTTCAGATCCGAGCCTACTCCAGGGAATGCACCAGCAGTCCGCTTAGCAGCTTGGGTTCGAACCAGGTCGATTTGGGGGGCATGATTCCCTTCGCATCCGCGATACTCATCACCATATCGATGTCTACGGGTCTCAGCGCGAAGGCAACGGAAAAATTACCCGAATCTACCATCCTTTCCAGATCATGGAACGAATGGACACCTCCATGGTAGTGAAGTCGGCGGTCTTTGCGGGGATCACTGATCCCGAGAATCGGACGAAGCACACGCTCCTGAAGGATGGTCACATCCAGCCCGCCCACAGGCGTCGGATGCCTCAGGCGGGGAGTGAGTTCAAACCAGCGTCGTGAAAGATACATGCAGATAGCCGGGCTGTTTCCGGAAAACGGTTCCCCCTTGCACGGAACAATATCGAATTCCCGGCCGAGTGCTTCCAGAAACGTCTG
>JBAIXL010000021.1:0-1519 GCA_037916685.1 Methanolinea tarda | reverse complement strand
TTCAATTCCTGCTCCTTGGTGGCCATCTCCAAACGTAACGCCTTGAGCTCCTTCTCCGCCATCGAGAGGCGCTCCCCAAGCCCGCGGTTCTCCTGCCGGAGCGAGTGAATCAGATCGGCGGCAACATGGATCTTCTCCCAAAATGACTTGAGAAGGGATTCGACCGTCCCCGTCGCCTCCGTCTCACGAGTCTCCAATTCCGTCTGGTAGCGATCCAACTGATGACCTCCTATTTCCTGATCGTGGCGCTTAGCTCTCTCGTCACACTCTCCATGATCCGTTGCATCACCCGGTCGACCTCATCCTGCGCAAGCGTATGATCATCCGCCATGAACGCTAATGCAAATGCATAACTCTTTTTCCCCGGCCCCGCCTGGTCGCCCGTGTACACGTCGAACAATTCCACCCCCCTCAACAAGCCGGCGCCCGCTTCCCTGATGACCCGCTCCAGGTCCGATTCCTGAACCTTCTCCTCTACAATAACCGCAATGTCGCGGGCAACAGCCGGATATCTCGGCAACGCCGTGAATCGCCTCGAACGTGCCCTGTGTTTCGAAAGAACACTGAATTCCAACTGCACTGCGAAGACCTCTTGCTCGATCTCAAACCGATGCAAAATCTCTCCGCGTATAGCCCCAAGTTCGCCGGCATATTCACCATTAATTTCAATGAATAGTCCGTGCTCAGTTAAAGCTTTGGTAGTAGGATAAGGAATAAAATTAATATTGTCAAGAAAAATCGTATCAAGGAGCGTTTGAACCTCGCCTTTGACATCGTAGATGTCCACTGGCCTCCCCTTCCTGTCCCAGTGACCCGGTTCGGCCGAACCTGTGAATATCATGATGATTTGGTCATCTTCTAAAAAATTCCCCACCGAGTCTTTCCGGCCGGAATCATCCTTTAACGAATAGATTTTCCCGATCTCAAATAATCTCAGATTCGGCTCGCCATGATAGATGTTGTTTCTGATGATCTGAAGCATTCCCGGCACCAGGCTCGTGCGAAGCGCTGCCATTTCCTGACTAATCGGGTTCACGATCTCCACGATCCTGCCCGATGCCATCAGGGCGATGCTCTTTTCCTGCATGCTGTTTGCAACAACTTCCCGGAAACCCATCCCAATTAATGCGGTGCGCACAGCATCGGAGAAATCGGCTGCTCCCAGATGCTCCGGCAACCGAATCTCCGACCTGGTGGCCGTCTCGACTTTGTCATATCCGTGGACCCGCGCCACTTCCTCGATGAGATCGACTTCGCGCTCGAGGTCCTGACGAAATGACGGGACCCTGAACATGATGGTCTCCTTCGCCCGACTTCGTCCCGGGACTCCCTCTATACCTAGTTTATGCAAGAGCGCGACGACCCTTTTCGCAGCGAGGGTTGTGCCAAGGAGCTCATTGGCTTTCTGAACTCTTAACGAGACCGTCCGGGAGGCAATCTTCTTTGGATAGACATCGATCACTCCCTTCAGAATCTCCCCGCCGCAGATTTCACTGATCAGTGCAGATGCGCGATCGAC
>JBAIXL010000020.1:0-1561 GCA_037916685.1 Methanolinea tarda | reverse complement strand
AAGAAGGATTCCATGATTATTCGTCCACGATACATATGTCCCAAACATCCGATCCCTCCAATAGAACTACCATCACCCTCTTCGGGAAGACTCCCGAGCAGGGGCGCTGGATCCTGATCGGTTTAGGCCTCCTTATCAACCTGGCCCTGGGCAGTATCTATGCCTGGAGTGTCTTTGTTCCCCCCCTGGCGATGCATTTTCTATCCCTGGGTCAATCGGTGAATGCAAATGACATTCTTCTCCCCTACTCGGTGTTCCTGGTTGCGTTTGCGCTCACCATGCCGTTTGCCGCAAGGTATATCGAAATCTATGGCCCGAGGCGGATTGCCATCGCCGGAGGATGTCTCACCGGCATCGGCTGGCTGGGGGCCTCCCTCTCACCCTCCCCCCTCCTGATGGCGCTGGCTTTTGGAGGAATCGGGGGAATCGGTGTGGGTACCGTCTATGGAGTTCCCCTCACTTTGGCTACCCGCTGGTTTCCGGACCGCCGGGGAACCGCCCTGGGCTTGACTCTGCTCGGCTTTGGCGCCTCCACCCTGGTCACCGGAGGACTGGCCGGTCTCCTCCTCTCTCATTACGGGGTAATCGTGACCTTCCGGATCTTTGGGTTCTTCCTCATCCTGCTCCTCACGCTCCTTGCCCTCCCGCTCTCCCTCCCACCGTCAGGTTGGAAGCCGAGGGGCTGGATCCCCCGCTCGCAACCGGTCAGAACCCCATCACTCGTGGAATGCACCCGGGAAGAGATGATCCGTACCCCCACCTTTTTCGGTCTCTGGATCTGTTTCTTCCTTGCCTGCTCGGCCGGATTGATGGCGATCTCTATCGCCCTGCCGGTCGGGACAGAGGTGGTGGGTCTGGAGTCTGGTCTGGCTACCCTCCTCGTGAGCGTCTTTGCGATCTTTAATGGAGGGGGTCGGCCGTTATTCGGTCTGCTAACCGACCGGTTCAATCCCAGGAATACCGCAATGATCTCGTTCGGGATGATCTCGATCGCTTCCCTGCTGCTCTGGCAGGCACCCACACTCCCCACGTACGTGATCTCATTTGCCCTACTGTGGGGATCGATCGGCGCCTGGCCGGCCATCGCTCCTACCTCCACCGCGACCTTTTTTGGTACCCGGGATTATCCCCGGTGTTATGGGGTGGTGTATCTCGCCTATGGTGCAGGGGCCTTGATGGGGCCGATGCTTGCGGGATCCGTCCGTACCAGCACGGGATCGTACCTGGGGGTATTTCCGTACGTGACGGTCCTGGCGATTCTGGGGATTGGCGTGGCGTTCTGGTTGATGCGACCTCCCGTTCCCCAGAATTATGCCTCCCGCGAAGATGACTTCGCACAATCCGGTATAAGGGTCGGAGGACATGTTCATGAACTTTGACTTTGGCCCCCTTATGGATACGGCAGTATCACGATATAAGGAGAAGATAGCAGACCTCTGTCTGGAGTGCCCGCACTATCACAACTGTCCGCCCAAACGCTGTCCCGTTCGGGCCCGGGTGATCCTCCCTCCAAGCTCCTCGAAAGCGACCCTGTTCGGTATGATCCGGGCATATGCCTGAC
>JBAIXL010000019.1:0-1688 GCA_037916685.1 Methanolinea tarda | reverse complement strand
GCCAGAAGAATCGCGGTATCGTTTCCGATTACCTGAAAACAGATCATATCCAGACATTCCGCCATCACCGGGTTCACCTTTCCGGGCATGATCGACGAACCCGGCTGGACCGCGGGAAGAATGATATCAGCGAATCCGCTCTCCGGCCCCGATCCCATGAGGCGGATGTCGTTGGATATCCGGATGAGCTCTGCGGACAGCTCCCGGAGGGCAGCCGAAAGCGCCAGCATGCGGGAGCGGCTCTGCAGTGCCTCAAAGCTATCCGTGGCGGGTTTCAGGGGAAGGGAGGTGAGGCGGGAGAGATGGGAGATGACCGCATCACGATAGGCGAGGGGTGCCCCTGCTCCGGTTCCTGTCGCCGTACTCCCCAGAGTAACCTCGAGAAGGTGGTTTCTATCCGCACGGATATCTGCGGTACAGCGTGCGATCGAGGTACCATATCCCCCAAATTCATCCCCCAGCATCACAGGTAGTGCATCCATCAGATGGGTCCGCCCGGACTTGGGAATTCCTTGGAATTCCTTACCCTTCCGATGGAACGCATCGGTCAACGAATCCAGTACACGGAGCAGACGGTCCGTACTTTCCACCAGGGCGATGTGGGCAGCGGTGGGAAACGTATCATTGGTGGATTGTGACCGGTTCACGTGATCGTGAGGGCTAAGAAATTCGTAATCGCCTTTATTCCGTTCCAGGAGTTCGAGAGCTCGGTTGGCGAGAACCTCGTTGATGTTCATGTTCACGGAGGTGCCGGCACCGGCCTGAAAGACGTCAACGGGAAACTGGTCGGCAAGCCGGCCTCCCAGAATTTCATCCGCCGCCTGAACGATGGCGTTGCCCTTTTGGACTTCCAGGACACCCAGATCCATATTGGCAAGGGCCGCCGCCTTCTTCACCTGAACATACGCACGGATGAACTCCGGGCGCTCCCGGATACCGCTGACCGGAAAATTTTCCAGAGCCCGAAGTGTCTCCACCCCATAATACACCATTTCGGGAACTTCACGGATGCCCAGGGAGTCTCGCTCCTTCCTCAACTATTCCGACCTCCCCGCAGGAGAAGCAATGGGGGTTCCTCATTCGACGGGACAACATCGGCCGATCGATCGGTTCCGCTGAACGCATTCGGGTCAAGGAGCTCCCCGTTCCCTGGTCTTCCACGACTCATGCATGCTCAATTTCCTGACAGGTATTAATAGTTATTCCAGTTGAAATCTGCAGTCGCCCGTACGATTAACTATATATCGTTTGTGTGCCATTCCCTTTCGCATGAATGAAAGTTACCTAAAACAGGTAAACGAGAAGATCAAGCAGCTAGATGAAGAGATCGTCAAGCTCCAGAAACAGGCGAAGGAGAAGAGTGTCAAGACGCAGGAAGAACTGAACCGCAGGCTGAATGGCATCAAGGAGCAGCGGAGCGAACTTCAGGCGAAAGTGGACAATCTGCAGAAGACCGGAAAAGAAGCCGCTAAGGACGTGACCGCCGGAATCGATAAAGCCGTGGAAGAGCTGAAAAACGCCCTGAAACAGGCCCGTTCCCGGTTCGAGTGACTCTTCAGGGGTGGAAGGATGCCGGAACTCCCCGATGTCGAAACCTTCCGCCGCTATCTTGATACGACATCGCTCCATAAACAGATCGACGACGTAACGGTAAACGCCCCCCGGATCCTTTATAAAATCACCTCCTC
>JBAIXL010000018.1:0-18193 GCA_037916685.1 Methanolinea tarda | reverse complement strand
CCCTTTACCTTGGCTTCGGTCGCTACCATCATCGATTCCAGGAGAGCCCCGGGGGAGAGTCCCTCGGCGCTACAAACGATGATATTGATCGTATGAAGGCCGGATTCCTGGGCCTTTCCGAGTCCGGAGGTCACAAAGACGGTGATGAAATCGTATTGAAGGATACACAGATCCCTCATCTCCACCGATGTCAGGAGGCCAAAAAAAGTATCTCGATAGCCCTCCCTTGCGAGGATTCGTTCCATATATCGGAGGGGATCTTCGGAAAAATCATCCGGGACGGTGGAATTGAAGACGATGGCAACCTTTCGCATTCCACCATTGATACCGCTGCTGGCCGCATCGAATTCTCCGCGAATAAAAAGAGTAGAATCGCGGATGAAATACCTCATACCAGATTATACCGCACCCGATCCTTTAATTCCTGCTGTTTTCCGGCATTCCAGCCGGACACGTCCTGGAGGTACCCCGTCACCCGGCTGATCTGCACCACATCGTGACAGGCACAACGGGGACAGATGGCCGCCCCACAGATCGGACAGTATTCGATTCCGGGAGTCATGTCATGGATGCACTGGACGTGGTCGAGTGGGCACATGATGGAGAGCATCGTTTCACCGCAGGAGGGACAGGGATTCGATTCCACCACACGGTGGCAACGGTGACACTTGTATCTGCGATGTTCAGGAGGGATATCTTCGATTTTTTTAATAGTTTCGATGATCCTGCGCTGTTCTGTCGTCCAATCCATAAGAAGAGAGTGCTGGCACATGGTATTAATACGTTGTGAACAAGGGCGAATGTAATCGAATCGACCAGAAAGTTAGTAACACATGGCCGGGAAGGTCAATGTACACGTATCATGTTATCTACCCGTGCTCTTGATTGTGCTCATATGAGGCTTTTTTGCCGGGTCTGTAACCGCCGGTTCGGTATCCGCAATATCTCCACCTGTCCTCAGTGTGTCCTGTGGCGTCAGGTCTGCCAGACCTGTAGCAGTCTTGAAGATTGCTCCATGTTGCATGGATTCGCCGCAGAACCGACCGTTCAGAACTGAGTATCGTGTATCCGTTCCGCCTCAGGGACTCATAGGGTTCATCATATCTTCAGAACGATGTACTCATCATCGGCGGATACGGGCGATCTGTTGCGCTGCCGACGCCGGGTCAGGCTGATCGTAAATCGATCTGCCCACAATGACACCGTCTGCAAGGGAGGCAGTTGTCTCTAGATCCCCACCCTGGACTCCCACGCCCGGGGAGTAGATCTTTTTTTGGCCTACAATCCGTCGCAGGACCCGGATGCGATCCGGCCGGGTGGCAGGCGCGATGATCCCTTCTGCACCGGAGTTCATGGCAAGCTCTGCGATCTTCTCGGCCACCGGAGGAAAGAATTCCCTTGCACCCGGATGACTCATTTCTGCCACGACATAGACCGATCCTCCATGCTGGCGTGCGGATTCCACACAGGCACGCAGGGAGTCTTCTCCTGGAAACCCATGCGCGATGACCGCATTGAAACCTGCCCGGAAGACCTGCTCACAGATGAGGGAATTGGTCGAGGGAATATCCGCCACCTTGAAATCGGCGATCAAGGGAAGATCGGCAGCGATCAGTTCGTGCACGATGGACAGCCCGCTGGAAAGCACCAGCGGGTACCCGATTTTGATCGCATCCAGATAAGGAGCACACGAGTGTGCGATATCCAGGGCGCGGGATCGTTCGGTGACATCAAGGGCCAGAATTACTTCTGTCATCGGGACACCGACTCCATGACGGCTGCGACCAGCAGCGGCAGGGTGATGGTGGCATCCCCGTAGACGGTTACCGACTTGGCCTCCTCCGACAGTTTTCCCCAGGATCGTGCTTCATCCAGGGTAGCCCCAGACAATCCCCCGAGATCGGCACGATCTCCGGTCAGCTGAATGGCGTAATCGAAGCCTCGGGGAGTCAGAAGCATGCTCTGGAGGATGTAATTCTTGGGAACTCCCCCTCCCACAAAAAGGGCTCCCGCGTGACGGGCGGAAAAGCAGCGGTCAAGAAGGTCTTTCATGTCCCCGGTCGCATCGAGGGTCACCCGGTGGGTCTGGGTGAACAGCCAGTACTGAAGTCCCAGCATGGAATCCTGAAATGCAGGGGAGAAGACCGGGACCCCTTTATTCGCTGCAGATGCGAGGATGCCGGAGGGGAGCCGCTCACCGATTGCCCGTAGAAGACCGGCAATGGTGAACGGTGAATTCCGGGGGAGATCTCCGAGCGTTTCCTGAATAAATTCCTCAAAATGGGTAAACGCGGAATCCGGAAGGTAGACGTCATAGATGCGGTTGATCGCAAGCTTCCGCAATTCGACGTCAGACTCGTTCGCACTGCCATGATAATGGTGGCATCCCAGTGCCTCGATGATGTCGTGGACACAATTCGCCCCGGTGGAGACCAGCACATCGATGTATCCCTGATCGATGAGATCCGACACGATCCCTCCCATGCCCGCCGGGACCATGGCGCCTGCCAGACCAAAAAAACGCGTCGCCTCCGGGTCCCGTAGCATCTCTTCGTAGATTACCGCCGCCCGGTAGAGCGCACCCGCATTATAGGCCCCCGCCCCCCCCAGTTCTTTGACCAGTTCACCGACACTCATTCCCGGTTTCACGTGTATCTGCCGGACTGGATCTCCCTGTTTCATACATGCACCCGTATCAAGAGTTAATTGTCAGCGGAAGGCTAAAAATGACCGGCCCGGTAACCGTGGAATGGCTCACGTACTGCTTCGAATCAGGGGTTTTGCCAGATGGCGACGGGCGCAGGGAGGTACCTCGTACCACCCCAACTGCACCCTACGGGGACGAATGCGTTTCTCCGGGTAAGAGGCTCTTGCGGAACAAGAACGGCATTTGAATCCCTTGTTTCGCCCCGCGCTGGTCATTCGTTTCCCGCAGGAGGGACAATACGGGGGATGGATCTCGGTGTCCTCGGACAATTCTTCAATGTAGAGCTTTTCCAGGTTCATACTCTGCCTCTTATAGCTCCCGGTCACCCGCACCCGATCTCCGGGAATCAGGGATCGAACCACATCCCGAAATCCCTTGGTTGGTTCATATGCCAGACAGGGAACCGTTCCATAGGTCCCTGAAATCGTCATCAGCACATATCCTCCTTCTCGGGTGAGGGGAGGGTGAGTGACCCTCCCGGAGAGGAAATAGGATCGTCCTTCTATCAGGTGACCGCTCGTGCAGGGTATGAGGTGTGCATCGGTTCCCTGGTTGGTCTGATAGATCATCTCACAGTACGGGGTTTCGGATCGGATAAACCCGCGGGCCCTTGCTACCCAGAAGGGACTCTCTCCCCGGATACCAAAGAGGACCGGATCGGGAGTGTGGGGAACGCACACCACCACCCGGTTATGGAGATCGACGGTATCCCACGTATGAGGTGAAGTTGCGATCTGGGAGACACGAAGACCGTCATGTCCCACCTCCCGCTCCGTTCCCCATCGTTCAGGAGATCGGTAGGAGAGCCATTCATAGGTCGCATCCGGAAATTCCGATGCCACGGCTGCGGCGGCCCCAATCAGACCTCGCCCATTTTTGTATCCGTGGTAGAGTGAACCGGCGGTATCCAGGAGCTCACGGGTTTCTTCCAGCGTACAGAAATTTTGAACCGCCTGATGATAGAAAGTCACCGATGGTCGTTTATCTGTCACAACCACGCCCGGATGGGTATTTTCTGCTCCCATATCAGCCAGATTCTCCACACATCGACAGGTGATAGCAAACGCTTCTTCGTTGTCCCCGTCGGCTTCTAGAGCGATGGCGGCATTTCCCCGGGTCTTAAAGGGCACATTGGGATTGAGACGAACCAGATACGCCCTGGTGACACGGATCCCGGCCTCCCACAGCCTCTGTGCGAGAACCGTTCCCAGGTACGTAGTGCACATGGTTCGAGGTGAATCTGTGTCGTCGATCCCGATACGCATGATCCATGTATTTATATTTTCGTTTCGCTATATGGCTTTTTAAGGAAAATGCAGGACAATCGACTGGCTCAGATGGTCAGCAGCGTGCTGATCATGGCCGGTTATGTGGTCTCGGATCGCTTCAGCGTGCGTCCCCGCTCATTTGATCTGGTGGCATCCCGGGAGGATCGGGGATTGATCATCAAGGTAGTGACACACATCGACAGTGTCAATGAAGAGATGGCCCGGGATCTGGATCTGATCGCCGCGCACCTGGCGATGAATCCTCTGATTATTGGCGAGCACTCCCGTGATTCCACCCTTCAGCGAGGAGCCGTTTACCTCCGGTACGGTATCTATGCCCTCAGCGTGTCCACGTTGTATGACTACCTGGTAGAGCATATCCCTCCGCTCATCTATGCCTCCCCTGGGGGGCTGTATGTCAATATCGATGGTCAGGAACTGAGGGAGCTACGAGAACGTCATCAGCTCTCGCTGGGGGATCTCGCCCATATCCTCGGTGTATCCCGGAGGGCGATCAGCAAGTATGAGAGTGGAATGGGTACAACCCTCGATGTGGCGATCAAGCTGGAGGAGTTATTCGAGACCTCGGTGACCGTTCCCATCGATCTGTTCTCGTACCAGAGCCGGTTTGTCCGAGCCGTCGAAGAGACCTCACCTCCTCTAGTCCCGGATCTTCTCCGTATCGGCATGGAGTGTCATACCCTCCATCGGGCTCCCTTCGAAGCCCTCACCATCTTCCAGGAGCACCGCATTCTCACCGGGTACGGGACCGCCCAGCGGGTGGTAAAGCGCGCTTCCCTGATCAGCAATCTCTCGCAGGTGACCAAAACTCGGGCAATGTGTGTCATTAAAGACTACAATAAGCAAAAGAAGATAGGAAATACCCTTATTATCGGAGAGAAGCGATTACATTCGGTAGAAGACGGTTTTGAACTCATCGAATTGATCAATGGGTAATAATATTTATATAGAACCCTAATACAACCTTT
The DNA here is from genome assembly GCA_037916685.1 of Methanolinea tarda. Lineage (GTDB taxonomy): Archaea > Halobacteriota > Methanomicrobia > Methanomicrobiales > JACTUA01 > JAJRCM01. The sequence continues at coordinate 13,229 of JBAIXL010000018.1, read as the reverse complement.
TTACGCTACGTGGTGAAACTATGTCACAACTAACAGGACAACCCATTCTGATTCTTAAGGAAGGAAGCTCGCGTACCCGAGGACGGGACGCACAGGGTGCAAACATCGCTGCTGCCAAAGCCGTGGCCAACGCGGTACGTACCACGCTTGGGCCCAAGGGCATGGATAAGATGCTCGTCGATACCATCGGCGATGTGGTCATCACCAATGACGGTGTCACGATTCTCAAAGAGATGGACATCGAGCATCCCGCGGCGAAGATGATGGTGGAGGTCGCCAAGACCCAGGATGAAGAAGTCGGGGACGGCACCACCACCGCGGTCGTGATCGGAGGAGAACTCCTGAAGCAGGCTGAAGACCTTCTGGAGCAGGATGTACATCCTACGGTGATCGCTCACGGATACCGCATGGCTGCGGAAAAGGCCGAGCAGTTTCTCAACGACATGGCAATCAGCATCAAGGCAAAGGATACCGACATGCTGGTCAAGATTGCCGATACCGCGATGACCGGAAAGGGTGCGGAGGCCGCCAAGGACAAGCTCACTACTCTGGTGGTAAAGGCAGTAACCATGGTGGCCGATGAAGACGGCACCGTGGACATCGACAATATCAAGATGGAAAAGAAGGTGGGTGGCTCTACCGAAGATACCGAGATCATCGAAGGGATGCTCGTGGATAAAGAACGCGTCCACCCCGCAATGCCCAAAAAGGTCGAGAAGGCAAAGATCCTGCTGCTCAATGCATCGATAGAATTCAAGAAGACCGAAGTGGACGCTGAGATCAACATCACCAGCCCGGATCAGCTCCAGGCATTCCTCGATGAAGAAGAGCGGATGATCAAGGCCATCGTCGACAAGGTCATCAAGAGCGGTGCCAATGTGGTGTTCTGCCAGAAAGGCATCGACGATATTGCCCAGCACTACCTCTCCAAGGCCGGAATCATGGCCGCCCGCCGGGTAAAGAAGAGCGACATGGAAAAACTCGCCCGTGCCACCGGCGCCAGTGTGATCAGCAGTATCGATGCGATCACCCCCGACGAACTGGGAAAGGCGGGTCTCGTGGAGGAGCGCAAGGTGAGCGGGGAAGCGATGATCTTTATCGAGAAGTGCGAGAACCCGAAGGCCGTATCCATCATTGTTCGCGGAGGAACCGAGCATGTGGTGGATGAAATCGAACGCGCCCTTGATGACGCTCTGAACGTGGTCGCCGTTACACTGGAAGACAAAAAGTTTGTTGCCGGCGGCGGTGCACCGGAGATCGAGACCTCGTTAAAGCTCCGTGAATATGCCGCGAGCGTCGGCGGTCGTGCCCAGCTCGCTATCGAAGCCTTTGCGACTGCGATGGAGATCATTCCCCGTACTCTCGCTGAAAATGCGGGTCTGGATCCGATCGACATGCTGGTAGAGCTTCGTGCCGCCCACGAAAAAGGCAAAAAGAACGTGGGAATCAATGTCTTCATCGGAAAGACCGCGGATATGCTGAAAGAGGGCGTCGTGGAGCCCCTGCGGGTGAAGACCCAGGCCGTCTCCAGCGCATCGGAAGCAGCCACCATGATTCTGCGTATTGATGATGTGATTGCCGCCAGCAAGATGTCCAAGGAATCTGCTCCCATGCCTCCCGGCGGCGGTATGGGTGGCATGGGCGGTATGGGCGGCATGGGCGACATGGGCGGCGAATTCTAACCAACCTCTTTTTTTTATAGTATATTCCTGAATTTTAAAACAAACCGGCTTCCCAGAACCTTTTAAAAAAAGAATATCTGCAAATTCATGGAGATATTTTGAGGCAAACGAGGGAAATATCCCCTCTCCTTCATGACGTAGGCGACCCCTGTTTTAAAACAAGTATCGCTGGAAGTATGGGGGGACTGACGGTCACCCGGTCAAATCGCCAAGTCTCGATTTCGAGAACCCTGACTGTTCGGTATGGAATTTTCCTTCGCATGGGAATTCGAGAGAAAATAGGATTATTGTTCTTCACGTTTCATTTCGATAGCTTTCTTCGGGCACTCGTTGGCACAGATACCACACCCTTTGCAGTAACGGAGATCCACCTCCCGATCTTCGTTGATCGCCGCTTCAGGGCAGTACAGGATGCAGAGCCCGCATTCGTTGCATGTTCCCCTGTTCACCACCGGCCGATAGGTGCGCCAGGATCCGGTCTTCCCCGCAGCTCCTTCCTCCGGGGTACTGACCGCGGGACCTCTCTTTTTTCCTTTCATGTGCCCATCTCCTGATACGCCTCTTTTGCGGCCTCGACATTCCGTTCATCGGAAAACATCCCCCGGATCGCGGCAATAGCCGATTCAAGGGTCACGATACCCATCCGGGCGAGGGCACCCAATAAGGGGGTATTCAACACCGGGCTTCCTGCGACCACCAGCTGGCGAGCGATTGCGATGCCCGTGAGATCCACCCGGTAGGCCGGATGTCCCGCGATCTCAAGGTCCCGGGAGCTGTTGATGAATACTTTTCCTTCCGCCGTCAATCCCTGTACGACATCCACCGAATCCATGATACTCGGATCGAGCACCACAACCAGGTCGGGATGTTCGATCTGGCTGTAGACCCGTATAGGGCGATCATCTATACGGACAAATGAGACCACGGGAGCCCCCCTTCTTTCGGCACCATAAAAGGGTGAAGCGGTGGCGTATTTACCGTCGCGGAACGCAGCATCCGCGAGCATTCTTGCCGCGGTCACGCCTCCCTGGCCTCCGCGGGAGTGGATGCGAATTTCATACATGATCCTTCACCCCGAACCACAGCTCTTCTCCCGGTCTACGGTGTTTCACAAAGTTCGCCATATCCCGATAGGTGACCTCCTGCCCTCCCAATCCCGCGACGACACGGTAGGGCTCGGCACGAGTGGTCGCCCGGATTTCCATACTGATCACCCCACCGAATCCAAAGGAATAGCCGCGATCGATGACCACCACGTCTCTGCCGTTCAGATCCAGCCGTGGAAACGGACGGAACCAGCGAATCCGCATGGATCCGGCCCGAATTCCTTCCTTTCGAAGCTCATCGATCGCGACCTCTGCCTCTTTGCCAAAGGTCCCCATCGCGACCAGTACGACATCCGCATCCTCACAGCGATATTCCTCGGTATCCCCATACGTACGCCCAAAGCGCTGGGCGAATTCCCGTTCGGTCTCCCGAATTATCCGGGTCGAGGCTCGCATAGACCGCTCCATGTCCGCCCTGAACTGGTAATACTCCCCAGGACCGGTCAGAGGACCATACGCGACAGGGTGGGCGATATCCAGAGCGTGGGGAAGGACCAACGAAGGGATAAAATCCCCGGGATCCACGGTTTCCAGAGGTTGCATGGTATGGCTCAGCGTGAAGCCGTCCAGGTTGACCATCAACGGCAGAAGCACATCCTCATGTTCCGCGATGCGGAACGCCATGAGGGTGGTGTCATACACCTCCTGCACCGTGCTCGCAAAGACCTGAAGCCATCCGGTATCCCTCTGAGAAAAGGCATCGCTGTGCTCCGCCCATACATTCCAGCCGGGGCCCAGGGCACGGTTTACGTTGGCCATCACCACCGGAAGTCTCGCCCCTGCCGCCCAGTGCAGCATCTCATGCATATAGAGAAGCCCGTGGGAACTGGTCGCGGTGAACGTACGGGCACCAGTGACACTCGCCCCCACACAGGCAGCCATAGCGGAGTGTTCGCTTTCCACCGGGATGTACTGACACTTCATCCGCTGGTCCGTGACGTACGCCGCAATCTGCTCTACAATCTCGGTCTGGGGGGTGATGGGATATGCCGCCACCACGACCGGCTCTGCCTGACGCACCGCTTCGGCTACGGCCTTATTGCCGGTCGCAATCAGGGACATGGGCGCTCCACCTCGCAGGCGATACGTTCCTTTACCTGATTTACTGCACGCTGCAGTTCCTGTGCCTGTGCGGCCGTGATGTTCCGGAATCTGCCCTGGATTTTCAGATACTCCTCCAACGGCATCGGTTTCTTCAATGCTGCACGGGAGGGGCCGCTGATTCGCAGGTTTCCATGTTCCCGTTCCCAGAGAATCCAGGCACCGGTCTTTACTGCTAGTTTTCCCACTTCAACGCTCTTCTCAGAGGGATACCTCCAGCCGGGAGGGCAGGGTGAGAGGAGGTGAATGAATTTTGAACCCTCGATAGAAAGGGCTTTTTTCACCTTTTGAAAGAGATCGAGGGGATAGGAACTGCACGCGGTTGCCATGTAGGGCGGATTGTGTGCTTCCACGATCCGGTCGATATCTTTTTTTGCGTGCACCTTCCCTCCCGGTGTTGTCGTTGTGATCGCCCCAAGAGGGGTCGACCCGGAGCGTTGCATTCCGGTGTTCCCATACGCCTCATTATCGTAACAGATATACAGGAAATGTGTCTCCCGTTCGAATGCCCCGGAGAGTGCCTGAAGTCCGATGTCCACCGTGCCACCATCCCCTGCATAGACGATGACGTTGGTCTTCGCGCCCTTTTTCTGCAGGGATGCGCTCATACCGGAAGCACAGGCAGCCGCCGCGGCAAATGCGATATTGTAGACCGGAATATTCACCGCGGTTCGCGGGTAAATTCCCTGGATGACGCTTGTACAGCAGGCGGGAACCACCAGCACCGTATCAGGACCTGCGGCTTTCAGGACATACCGCAGACTCAGACTGGAACTACATCCTGCACAGGCAGAGGTACATTTCAGGATGTACTCTTCTTTCGGGATTTCAGTCATCGGGGTACCTCCGTATACGTCTGTTTCCATCAATTATGAGGGTTATGCAGAAACCAGAAGCCACCTCGATAACGGGCTCGCATCCATACCATCGATCAGGCTGTTTCCGGTATACCTCGTGCTGCCGCCTACCCAGAAAGAATACGGGATGCCGATCCCGAAGAAGCCGGAGAATTCCATGACCAGGAGGTCCGATATTATCGTCCGGTCTCCATGAGCGAGGAACTACGGTAATTCACGTTCCTTAGAGCTGATCGGAATCCGGTCCCTGGTGCAGAAACTGGGAGGTAAGCTCCCCGAAGAGCAGATGCCTGCGGTATTCTGCTAAAAGATATTTCTGATGGCGGGGACCCATCGGAAGAGGGGTGAACGTGAGACCGCAATCGACCTCCCAGAGAACCAGACCCTCTGCGGGAGCTGCCGTCACCCTTTCTCCTTTTGGTGATTCCAGCAGACGGATAATGTCTTCGCGACTGGCATTCCCTGTACCGATGGTATGAAGGAGGGAGGCCATTCCGCGTACCATATGCCAGAGAAAGCTTTCCCCCTGCACTTCGATGATGGTGAACGGATTTTCTTGCCACACACGCATCCGGAACACGGTGCGTACCGGATCTCTCCCTTCTACACGAGCAAAAGAGGAAAAATCGTGAGTGCCCTCGAACGCGGTTGCGGCCTCCGACATGGCATCGAGATCGAGGGAGGATTCTGTCAGATAGTACCGGTAGGTCCTCGAACGTGCCGCGTACCGGGGATGAAAGGAAGCCTCCACCTCCGCGTACCCCCTGCACCAGCAATCCCGCGGGAGCTGCAGATTGAGCAATTCCACGCCTCGCTCGGGATGCGCCGTGGTAAAAGCGGCCACCTGATTTCTCGCGTGCACCCCCCGGTCTGTTCTTCCGGCAAATCCAAAAACCGCAGCGCGCCAGTCTTCGAACAGATCGAGCCGACGGCAGGCAGAGACAAACTCCCCCTCCACGGTCCTCTCGGCGGTCTGCATCTGGGAGCCAAAAAAATGGGTGCCCAGATACGCCACAGAGAATGCAAGCCTCATACTAGCGGTACTTCTGAACGCGCCGTATGATACTGCGTAACGACTGGCGTGTGTAGGTCCGTAGGGGCGTCATACGGCATCCTGCGATGGTTTCACCTTCCCGGATCGCCGTAAGAATGGAGGAGACATCCGGTTCTGCATCTATATACGTGACGCCAAATCCGACAAAACGGGCATGATGGGCATCGCTTCCCCCCACACAAGGTTTCTGGTAGCGACGTGCGACCAGCGCAGCCTTGCGGTTGGCCGTCCCGACGATGTAACGGCTATTAAATGCCTCGACTGCGTCCACGGCACGGATGCTGCTCTTCATTTTGCGGGCCACTCCGTGTCTCCACATATGATAGGGATGAGGCAGAATCACAAGCCCCCCCCGGGAGCGTGCCTCCGTGATAGTCTCCATCACATCCCTGCGGGCGGGGAGAGGTTCTTCGATGCCCAGAACGATGATATGACCCTGGCGGGTGCTCACCTCAATTCCCGGGATCACAAGCACCGAACTCCGGACATGCCGTGCATAGAGTGCACCTTCTACCGTGTCGTGATCTGTAATGGCGATGGCATCAAGTCCGACCTGCTCCGCTCTTCGCAGGATGTCTTCCACACGACTCTCCCCATCGCGTGAGAAATTAGAATGGACATGCAGGTCGCACTTCAGCATGCGGGATCAGATCTTTTTTCACCTGACAGATATTAAGTGAGCGTATGCGTATTCTGCTTCCCACCGGTGAAGCAACGGAAACACTGGTAAAGGATGCCGCGGCAGGTATGGATGCAGATGTGGTGGTCACCGGGCCCGTGGCTTCCTTTCTTACACCGGATCATCTCCGGGCTCTCCTGCAGAAGGAGTCGTATGACCTGGTGATCGTTTCCGGCATGTCCACCGCTTCATTCCTCGAGGTGGAGAGGGAAACGGGCGTCCCTATCTTCCTCGGCCCCCGGCATGCGGCCGATCTCCCCCTGATCCTTCCCCACCTGGGGGAGATCGAACTTTCCAGAACCGTCCCCGCCGATGATTTTCTGATCACCCGCCGCCGTGAAGAGGCATATCGTACCCTCAACGAATGGGAGGTGCGTGCAGATTTCGATTTTCTGGTTCGGGGATTGAAAATCGGAGGATCCTCCCGCATCAAGGTGCTTGCCGAAATCATGGATGCTCACCATCAGACCGATCTCCGCCGGTTAGTTCAGGACTACTTCCGCAAGGGAGCCGATATCGTTGACCTTGGATTCGGATTCGATGCCACGCCAGACGATGTACATCGTTGCTTCGGGGAACTGACGGACATCGAAGGCCCTATCGCTCTGGATACCATGGATCCAGCCCTTATTCGGGCGGGACTCATGAGGGCCGACATCATTCTCAGCCTCGATGAGACGAATATCCCTCATATCGGTAGTGACATCGCCGCATGCGGCTGTGCCGCAGTGGTCCTGCCCGGAGAGGCAGGGCTTGACACGAACGTTGCGGCCGCCCGGCACATCGGGATTTCCTGCCTTATCGCCGATCCCATCCTGATCCCAGTCGGTTCGGGATTCACCACCTCTCTCGCCCGATTTGGACCTCTGACCGCTCCGATATTTTTTGGAGCCGGAAATGTGGTAGAACTCCTAGATGCAGATTCCATAGGAATAAATGCCCTCCTTGCGGCCATTGCGCGGGAAGTTGGAGCTTCGGTGATCTTCACCAGCGAACATTCCGATAAGACAAAGGGATCTATCGGAGAGATGCGGCGGGCCACCGAGATGATGGTTCTCGCAGAAGGTCGGCCGTACCCCAAGGATCTGGGAATCGATCTGCTGGTATTGAAAGAAAAACGCCGCCGAAGGGAACCGGCTCTCCACTATGAAACGGTTGCCGAGGCGGAACCGGCCCCCACCCGGATCACCTATGACCCCTGTGGTAACTTCCGTATCGGGATAGAGGACGATCAGATCGTGGCTGTTATACACGGAAGGGCGATACGCGGGAGACGGTGGATAGACGTGTTTTACACCCTCCTCAGTCAGGGAGACGTTTCCCTGCTGGATCACGCCGCGTACCTGGGTGCGGAGCTCTTTAAGGCAGAACTGGCTCTTCGATTTGGCCGGAGTTTTGAACAGGACGGTCCCTTTTGAAGGATTCCTCCAGCCGGTATGGGATCAGATCGAGGATTCCGCCCTGTTTTAAAAAAAATATAAAAAAGAAAATTCAGGCCGCTGCCGTCTCGGCAGTGGCCGGTATTCGGCCATGGCGTTCTTCAAAGGCACCCAGCAGAGAGAGAATCGCGGGCATGACCACAATCGCTCCGACCAGGGTAAACGCCACCGTGATCACCGTCACCATGCCGAAGTTGCTGATCATGTTGAAGGCTGAAAGAGTCAGAGCGGCAAATCCGAAGACCGTGGTCAGCCCTGACACCGTGATCGCGGTGCCGATCTGAGATACCGCCTGCTGAATGGCAGGGATCAGGGGAAGCCCACGTTTCCGTTCCTCGTAGGAGCGCTCCATGATAAGGATCGTGTATTCCGAGGCGACCCCGATGGTCATCGAACCCAGAGTGGCGGTCATGGGGGTATAGTCGATACCCAGGGTGTACATGATAAGTCCGTTCCATCCCACGATGAGAACGATGGGGATGATGGGGGTGATCGCTCGTCCAAATTTACGGTATACCGCATACAGGAAAACGAGGATGAGGCCGAATGCTAACACGGTCATATAGACCTTGCCCGACGATATCTCCCGTATCAGATTAGTAAACATTTCCCCCATACCGGTGATACGTGCCGTAATCCCGGGAGGAGGCTCCTTCCATGAGAGATCGCGCTGGATTCCGTCGAGGGCCGCCATCGCCATGTTATTTTCCATCTGGACCATGGAGATATCGATAACCGTCAGTGAGTTGCCGCTCAGGTATTGCTTCTTCACCATATCGGGAATCTGGTCAAGGATGGTTTGAATCTCCTGATTCGTGTTCGGGAGCTCCCCGCCATGATATTCCATTACCACATCGGCGATGCTACGGGTGCCAGTCACCTTGCTGTTGTGGGTCTCCTCGTACTCTTGGAACTCATGTATCCAGGTGAGTCCCTCTACGGTAAGGATACCGTCGCCCTGTACAAAGATGGGTACCCCCCCGCTGGGCCCCATGACCCGGGTGACCTTATCCAGCTGGATCTTGGCAGGCATATCGGAAGGAACAAAGGTCTTCTCATCCGTATTGATGATGATCTGATTATCCAGCTGGATACCGACCACGGCAATCAGGGCGCAGACGAGGATCACGGGAACGGGATTGTGGGCTACCTTTCGTGCAAGACCACCCACCCTCACATTGTATCGTTCCATGAGCGTTTCCCTGTTCTCGGAGACATCCGGTTTCCGCACCGGACGGTAACGGAGCAAAACACCAGCCGTGGGAACAATCACCAGTGCGGCAAGATAGCACGAGATTAGACCGATCACACAAACAATCCCAAACCCCTGAATCATGGGTATCGGAGCCACCCACAGGGCAAGGAATCCCATACAGGTAGCCAGCATCGCATACAGAACCGAAGGGCCGGTCTGGGTGACGGTGGTTTTTACCGCTTCCTCGAGTGAGGATTTTCGGGCTTCTTCATCGAACCGGGAGTGGAACTGGATGGCGTAATCGATCCCTATGCCAATCAGAACGGGGAAGGCACCGATCACCACCATGCTGATCTTCATACCGGTAAGGCCCATGATACCAAAGGTGAGCAACACCCCGGTCCCTACAATGAACACAGAGAGGAGGCGATATCGCACGTGCCCGAAAAAGATGCCCACCGCGATCACCATCAGAATCATGGCTGCCAACAGGAGGATACCCATGGAGACACTCATCTCATCCATCATCTGCTGACCAAATGCCGATTCCCCCGTCAGTGTGATGGTCACACCGGGTGGGGGAGAGGACAGACCAATTCGGGCGTTCATGCTATCCAGCATACTGAACGTGGCTTCCTGAGATACTCCTGGCTCCACCCCGATGACTCCCAGCATCATCGTGGGGGAAGGACTCATCCCGGAAAGAACTTCTGCCGGAAGGCGGGATTTTGCCTGATCGATCTCCGCATAGGACGTGGGCAGAACTCCCCCGTTTGCCTGCTTCATGAGATCGGTGATACTGGTCACACCGGTGACATACCGCTCCTCCCCCAGCTCTGTTTCCAGACGATCAACGTATGCGAGAATATCAGGAGTGAATACATCGTCCGCCTCGACAAGAAGGATAACACTGTTCGACTGGAAGTTATCCACGTATTTCTGCAGGAGCATTCCCCGTTCGGTATCATCGCTCACGTAGGTGTCCATCCCGGTCTCCATGGTGGTCATACTCGCACCCATCAGCGAGACGAGAAGAAGACCGACAACGAGACCGGCTACGAGAAGCGGTCGCCGGTTGATCGCATTGGCGATAATTTGAAAAAATGAGTACATGCGGAACCCTGTCTGACTATTTTTGGATGAGTCTGCGGAACTTACTTAACATACGTACTACGACCTTGAACCTTTTACTGCTTTCTTTGAAAACTCCGCCACACCCAAACCGAGCCAATGAATCCAACCGCGATGAGACTCACAGAAAGAGGGTTCAACAATCCGTCCATCATACTCTCTGGCTGAACAAGAGTGATCTGGACCTTCATGGTGTCCGAGATCAGGCTGTTGTCGAGGGCGTCCCGGTATCGGATCTCTGAGTCAAGCCCATATTCTTTCGGAGTCGCGGCCGCATCGGCGGTGATTTCGAATCGGGCGATCTGGGATTGTCCCGGGGCGATGTCGCCCAAAAATGCGGTGTCGTCACCGCTGGTAAAGGGATCGACCGCGCTGATTCGTGCCTGCGCATTGTAGACCGTCGCCGCTCCGGTGTTGGTATATTCCACCGTAATTACCTGTTTTTCCCCTGGAGACATCTCCGTGGCATGGGAAGTGATGGAGAAATCTATCACACCATGGACGGGGACACCAAAGGATATGACATCTGTGACAACAGACTCGCCTTCGGGATTCTGATAGGTAAGGACGACATCAAGAGGATAGACCTGATTCCCCTCTGCCGTGGAAGAGATGGACACTTTGAAACGTGCGGTCACCTCGCTCCCCTTCGGGAAAGATTCCAGATATACATTACTGTCCGTGGGTATCACCGGGCTGTTGCCGTTACGGATGATGCGGAGCACCCCTCGGGTCGCATCCTCACTACCGGTATTTTTTAAGGTTACCGTGAGATACCCTTCGGTTCCCACATTCAGATGGTCGGTCTGTACATCGGAAATCTCCAGCCGGGCGGCCGATTTGATATTCATCGAGAGATTGAGAACTTTCTGTTCCGTTTTATAATAATACCGCAGATTATCCTGGCCCTCGGATTCCGCGGAGTAGAGGTAGGTATATTCGACGGTCAGGGGCAGTGAATACGCTCCCGCCGGGGCATCCGGCGCGACTTTTATCTCAAACGAAACGGTCCGGCTCGTACCTCCGGCAAGATCGCCGATCATCTGGGTGTCTGATTTCACCGTAACGGGGGCATCCCCGGAGGTCAGACCTATCTTCATCAGTTTGGCAGTATTGGGAAGTTCGTCCCGGGTCACCAGATCGCTACGGACCATTTTGATGTCGATCAGACCGGAATTTGCAACTACCACGGCAACGGGAACCGTGGCGCCCGCAGAAAATTCATTGGATCCGGCAATCGTGGCAGAGATGTCCGGACCGCCGGACATATACATGGTTCCCGCAGTCGACGGTGAAGGCAATATCGCAACAAGCAGCACAAAAGCCAGAAGAGGCCAGAGGCGGAGTAGCGGATGATATCCGTATCCCGATTGTGTGGAAGTTTCCGCAGACATGTGAATCTCCTGATGTCCAAAGAGGTAAAATTTATTAATATTTATATCTGTCGTTTATTTATTATACACACTTATTATATACAAGTATAATAAACGTGTATTAGAACGAGATTGACATGGTTTCGGCAAAAGAATTGACCACAGACTTTGATCTCATAAAGAAAATTCTGCACCAGAATCCCCGCGGAATGACCGTTACCGAGGTCGCGTGCACCATACGCCGTACCAAAAACACGGTCGGTAGATATCTCGATATTCTCCATGCCTCAGGCCAGGTCGAGATGCGCACGTTTGGAATGGCGAAAGTCTACACGTTATCCCAGAGGATACCCCTATTTCAGGTATTCAGCCATGCCGAAGAAAGAGTGATGATACTGGATAAGGATCTTCGTATACTGCAGATAAACCAGCCGTTTCTCGAGATTATTGGTAAAAAAGAGGAGGAGGTCAAAGGAAAAAACCTTCTCTACCTACCACTGGCGGAACCTGGAATGCAGGATCTTCTTTCCTTTATCATCCATACCCTGGAAGAACCCGGATCCAGCGACGTAATTCCCGTACACGCACACGATGACTTTTTTTTCAAAATAAAGATCATTCCCATCGTATTCGAAGACGGAAGCCAGGGATATACGGTGATCCTGATCGATCTCACAGAAGTGAGAAAGGCGATGGCAGCACTCACGGAGAGTGAGAGGAAATACCGTGAGCTCGTGGAACGCGCAAATTCCATCATTTTAAAAATGGACACCCAGGGGAATATCACCTTTTTTAATGAGTTCGCAGAACGGTTTTTTGGTTTCTCCAAAGAGGAGATCCTCGGCAAAAACGTATTGGGAACCATCGTGCCTCCCACAGAATCTTCAGGACGGGATCTCAAGAAAATGATCCATGAGATCTGCACGATGGCGGAAGAGCATCAGAATAATGAGAACGAGAACATTACCCGGGATGGCCGGAGAGTGTGGATTCGTTGGACCAACAGTCCGATCCGCGATGAACAGGGTCGTCCGGTGGGGGCTTTATCGGTGGGCACCGACATTAGCGAAAGAAAAAGAATGGAGGAGGCGCTCCAGAAAGAACGGGATCTTATTACTACCACTCTGCATGCCATTGATGCGCTGGTGGTGGTTCTCAACCGGGACGGACGAGTAATACGATTCAACCATGCCTGTGAAACGCTTTCGGGCTTCACGGAGGACGAGGTCTTGGGAAGATCGTTCGCAGAATTTCTTCTTCCTGAAGAACGAAAATCGGTCATGGCGGTATTCCAGGACCTGCTCTCTGGAAAATCATCCAAAGGGTATCGCAATCACTGGATAAACCGAAACGGGGAGCCAAAACTTATTGAATGGTCGAATTCTACCGTATCCGATCTCAACGATCAGGTTACTCACGTAATCGCAACCGGCATCGATCTTACCCGATATCAGAAAGTTGAACCCTTCAAAGAGAATTGATACGTTTCCCTTTTCTTCTTTTTTTTGTTCGGGAGGTCACAAGGAAATTGGGCGATGTTGAGAGCGTTTCGGTGTGCCATATGACCAGGATTCACTTTCACTCCACGCGGCGAGCTCCTATAAACCATTGT
>JBAIXL010000017.1:0-6323 GCA_037916685.1 Methanolinea tarda | reverse complement strand
ATGAATCGGGATGAAAAGAACGCGGAAAAGTATTCCCTGTTCATCTGTACGTTATGCGACCGCTTTAAGCTGAAACACCTGGACAACACCGCAGTAGCCAAGGTCGTGGAGTATGGATCCCGTCTTGCGGCAGATCAGGAAAAGCTCTCCACGCGGTTTGCGGGAATCGCCGACCTGATCAAAGAGGCGAACTTCTATTCCACCCAGGATAAATCGGATTATACCACCGCCAAACACATCAATCAGGCCATCGAGGCGAAGATCTACCGGTCCAACCTGATCCAGGAAAAGATCCAGGAGTTCATCGAACGGGATATCTACCTGATCGATACTGAAGGTGCAAAACCGGGACAGATCAACGGCCTTTCGGTGATGGAACTGGGTGATTTTGCGTTTGGCAGACCCTCGCGGGTGACGGCGAGTATCGGAGTCGGGCGTGAGGGCATCATCGATATCGAGCGCCAGGCAAATCTCAGCGGGCCCACCCACACCAAAGGTGTCCTGATCCTAGGGGGGTATCTTGCGGATACCTATACCCGGGATAAGCCCCTCAGTCTCTCAGCAAAACTCGTATTCGAACAGAGTTATGGCGGAATCGACGGGGACAGCGCGTCGAGCACGGAGCTGTACGCCATCATTTCCGCACTCTCGGGGATACCCATCAAGCAGTCTCTGGCGGTCACCGGATCGGTGAATCAAAAGGGAGAAGTCCAGGCCATCGGAGGAGTAAATGAGAAACTGGAAGGATTTTTCGAGGTATGTAAGGCGAAGGGACTGACCGGTGAGCAGGGGGCGATGATCCCCATGAGCAATGTCCAGAACCTGATGCTGAAAGAGGAGATCGTCGAGGCGGCCAGGGGGGGAAAATTCACCATATATCCGGTCCGGACCATTAATGAAGGTATCGAAGTACTAACCGGAGTACCTGCAGGAGAGCGGCAAAAAGATGGAACCTATCCCGAAGGTACGGTGAACTATCTCGTGGACAAACGCCTAAGAGAGATGGCGGAGATGATCCGGGAATTCCGGGTGCCGGAGAGGTGAATATTAAAGATTATTGGGGAATTACCTACACCTGAGGTACCAGGATATCTGGACATACCTCCATTTTTCCCCAAAAACCGTACTTCCTCTGGGATCGCCATTTTTCCAAAACTATCCTTGACGTATAATCCAAAATTAAGCGAAATAATTCGAGCTTTCCGCATCAACCGCTTCGTGGGTCAATGAATGAGACAGACCCGAGAATCAGGAGATTTGAATCTGGTACTGGAGGCTGGGTTAACTTATTATAGCTGATTACACTAGGGATTGCGCACCGGCCAGCTCGAACCATCATCGACTTAGTGGCTTCTGTGTTGCTGCAGCTGAGAACGGTTTGATGAGGCCGAGGTGAGCAAGTATGAGAACGAAACTGATCGCATGTTTGATAGTACTCGCTATACTGGTGATTCCGGTGATGGCGGCTGCAACGGACTGGCCTCAGGTGAACTATGACACAACATATTCGCGAAACAGTCCCCAGACCGTCATCGGAAAATCCAACATAGCCAATCTCGAGGTTGCCTGGATCTTTAACACCAATTATCCGGTGGAAGACCCACCCTTGATCATCGGCAATAGAGCATACATCCAGAATAATGCCGTCCAGGTGTTCGCGGTGGATCTGACCACCGGGCAAAACGTATGGAAGTACGACCCGAAGGTCGTGTACACAGGAACTTCCCTTCCAAGGGCGTCCTCGAGTCATGGGATGACGTCCAATAATGGCGTCATCTATGCCCCTACCGGGCCTCGAGGCACGATCGTTGCCTTGAATGCAAACACCGGCGCAGTGGTATGGGAATCTCCACCTATCGGAACAGGGCCTGCATTCCGTCAACCTGCCCCTCCCGTATTCTGGAACAACATCATGATCGGAGGCTCGGCGCTGGGAGATGAACCGCCCTTCGGTGTGGCGCAGAAAGGTACCGTTTCCGGCGTGGATATGAACACGGGTAAGATCCTCTGGACGACCCAGCTCTGTGTCGGAGACTGGGTGACTAATAGTACAAATGCTTCGCAGAATGGAGGATGCACAACTTGGACTGGGGGTGCAATCGATTCCGATACGGGCGTGGTCTTCCTGCCTATAGGAAACCCCTCGCCAGACTTCAAACCTGCTACCCGACCAGGACCCAATAAGTACACCAACGAAGTCATCGCCGTAAACATGACCGATGGCAAGATCCTATGGGACACTCCGTTTGTCGCACAGGGAACCGTCCTTCCACAGGTGACAGCCCTTCCGGACGGACATGACTGGGATTGTGCGTGGGGGACCAATCTGGTGACCGTGAATCTAGGGAATGGCTCACAGAAGATCGTCATCGGCCACGATAAACGTGGAGATGTGATGGCGATGGATGCGGCTACGGGAGCACCCCTCTGGAACGTGAACCTCATCCAGCTTCAGAATGTGGGTCAAAATCCAATGCCCAATGGAACTGATGTGGTCATGCCGGGCCCAGGTGAGGGTATCGAGGCCTTCACTGCAACGGACGGGAGATACGTCTACGCTGCTGCCAGCAATCAGGCCGGCCGGTACTACGACCGTCAACCCAGCTTCCTGAATGGAACCGGTTTACTTTCCGAAGGAGGGATGGTACCGGACTTCAACACCATCGCGAGTGGATATGCGAATGGATCGATCAGTGCCGTGGATCTAAAGACCGGTAGTGTGGTCTGGCAGACCAAGACCGATTACGGCACCTGGGCCTCGCCCCTGGTAACGAACGGCCTCGTGTTTGCCGGCCGTGTCACCGATATCGGGAAGCCCTTCAATTACAGCGATTTCGGTGGTCCGACCGATAGCCCCTTGCTATCTTCTGGAGTACTCCTGGCATTGGATGCCAATACCGGTCAGATCCTCTGGCAGGATGACGTAGGTGCACAAATAGGGATTGGCGGACCATCCATCGGTAATGGATACCTGTTGGTTCCCACGGGGGGAATTCAGACCACCAACAATGGTGGATACGTGGTCGCATACAGATTAGCGGGTGCGTCGCCAACGATTACTCCCACTACCCCTCCAGTGACCACCGTGACAACGCCTCCCACTACTGTAGTCACCACGACGACAATTCCACCAACAACCACAGTCCCACCGACGACCACTACCCCTCTGTCTCTGACCGTCATATTCGCCGGTATCATCGGAGCCGCCCTTATCCTCTTCCTGAAGAGAAGATAACCTCATTTTTAGCCCGAATTCTGATCAATAATTTCTCTTCTAAGCGGGCCGATATCAAACAAATTCTTATGAAAGGTCCTGACGATCCTCTGCCCGTATATTCGAAACGGGGTTATCCTTATATACGAGTTTCAGCTAGGAGATTCCCACCGGCCAGCTCGAACCCCCATCAACCCAGTGGCTTCTGTGTTGCTGCAGATTGAGAACGGTTCTGATGAGGCCGAGGTGAGCAAGTATGAGAACGAAACTGATCGCATGTTTGATAGTACTCGCGTTGTTCGCGATTCCTGCAATGGTAGCCGCCACGGACTGGCCGCAGGTGAATTACGACTCGACATATTCTCGGAACAGTCCCCAGAACGTCATTGGAAAGACCAATGTGGCAAATCTCAAGGTCGCCTGGATTTTTAACACCAATTATCCGGTGGAAGACCCGCCGCTGATCATTGGCAACACCGCATACATCCAGAATAATGCGGTACAGGTGTTTGCCATAGATCTGACCACGGGGCTGAACAAGTGGAAATATGACCCTAAGGTCGTATACACGGGAACGTCTCTACCCCGGGCTTCCTCCTCGCATGGGATGACCTATAACAATGGGATTGTTTATGCCCCGACCGGACCTCGAGGCACGATCGTTGCCTTGAACGCCAACACCGGAACGGTGGTATGGGAGTCCCCACCCATCGGCACAGGACCTGCATTCCGTCAGCCGGCTCCACCGGTATTCTGGAACAACATCATGATCGGAGGCTCGGCTCTCGGGGATGAACCGCCCTTTGGGGTCGCTCAGAAGGGCACGGTTTCGGGAGTGGACATGAACACGGGTAAGATCCTCTGGACAACCCAGCTCTGCGTGGGCGACTGGGTGACCACCAGTCAAAATGCTTCTCGGAACGGAGGGTGTACCACGTGGACAGGAGGGGCGATCGATAACGATACGGGTGTGGTATACCTGCCCATAGGAAATCCCTCTCCGGACTTCATTCCCGCTACCCGTCCGGGACCCAATAAGTACACCAACGAAGTCATCGCCGTGAATATGGCGGATGGCAAGATCCTCTGGGACACACCGTTTGTCGCACAGGGAACGGTTCTTCCACAGGTGACCGCCCTCCCCGACGGACATGACTGGGATTGTGCGTGGGGTACCAATCTGGTGACTGCGAACATGTCATATGGTCTCACGAAAGTGGTGATCGGTCATGATAAGCGTGGCGACATCATGGCCATGGACGCGGCCACGGGAGCACCCCTGTGGAACGTGAACCTCATCCAGCTACAGAATGAGAATCAGAATCCATCACCCTCTGGCACCAATGTGGTCATGCCGGGACCGGGAGAGGGCATCGAGTCCTTCACTGCAACGGACGGGAGATACGTCTACGCCGCTGCCAGCAACCAGGCCGGCCGGTACTACGACCGGCAGCCGGCCTTCCTGAACGGAACTGGTTTACTTTCCGAGGGAGGGATGGTACCGGACTTTAACACGATCGCGAGTGGATATGCGAATGGATCGATAAGTAAAGTCGATATCACAAATGGCAACATCGTGTGGCAGACCAAGACCGATTACGGCACCTGGGCCTCGCCCCTGGTAACGAACGGCCTCGTGTTTGCTGGCCGTGTCACCGATATCGGGAAGCCCTTCAACTACAGCGACTTCGGCGGTCCTACGGACGCGCCGCTGCTCCCCACGGGTATCGTTATGGCCCTGAACT
The DNA here is from genome assembly GCA_037916685.1 of Methanolinea tarda. Lineage (GTDB taxonomy): Archaea > Halobacteriota > Methanomicrobia > Methanomicrobiales > JACTUA01 > JAJRCM01. The sequence goes on along the minus strand of JBAIXL010000017.1, from coordinate 1,364 downwards.
CGGATGATGGCAGCATCATGTGGCAGTTCAATGTGGGTGCTCAGGTGGCGATCGGAGGCCCGTCCATCGGAAATGGATATCTGTTAGTTCCGACCGGTGGAATTCAGACTACCAACAATGGCGGGTACGTGGTGGCCTTCAAACTCCCCTGAGTTGATACTCCCGTCACATCTTTTTTGTTTGGAAATCTAATCTGGGTTAGAGGTTCAAGAATTTCTGGGATACCGGTAGATTTTCAATCAGACCATCCATACCGTCCATTTTATATACGAAAAGGAAATTGAGGTCTGGTAAGAGTGATGGTGTGAGCGATATCGGCGTGGGATATCTGATCGGGATAATGATAGGAGGTGTTCTCGGATTTGTAGTCGGACGGATGATTGTTCCCTGGAAGACTCTGACCCGAGGGGAGCGAACGGTTCAGAAGGTGCTGATTTCTGGACTTGTCATCGTATTGATCGGGGGTTTCGCGATATTCTTTTATCTATCGTGATACGCGTGAGACCGATGAGAGAGGTTATCATTTTTAATTCCCGAGACACACATCTTCTCGTCTCTGCTGAAATGTATTATGACGTGAGAGATGTATGTCCGCTCATTCGAGAGATCTCGAATATGGAGATGGATATGGGCCTTTCTGACGCAGAGATCAAAAAAGTGGTAATCGATGAACTCTACTGGGATGACCGAGTCGATGCCTCTAAGATCATGGTGCAGGTGGATTCAGGAAAGGTAGTTCTCACGGGGAATGTTCCGAGCTACATGGCCCGTGACCGCGTAGAGGCGGCCGTGCTGCGGATCAGAGGAGTAACCCGTATAGAGAATAAACTAACGGTTCTGTACACCGGATTCCCCGCGGATAAGGAGATACGCTTCTCCATACAGAATCTCATCACCGCCAATCCGGAACTGCGCAAGGAGGATATTCGAATCTCCGTGGTCGGAGGAGTCGTAACATTGGAGGGGTCGGTCACTTCATACTGGAAGAAGACTCAGGCTCGTAAAGTGGCCTGTGGCGCAGAAGGCGTACTGGATGTGGTCAATAGACTCACCGTGGTGCCCACCGCGAGGTGTCCGACCGGGCAATCGCCGAAGATGTGGTTGCGGCAATCCAGAGAAATACCTATGCGGATATCAAACAAGTCAATATTGAAGTCAGGAACGGGGTAGTCACTCTTACTGGTGTCGTCCCTTCCCTTGCCGCATTTGATTCCGCCACGGATGCAGCAGAATTCATTCGAGGTGTAATCAATGTGATCAACGACCTGGTCATTCAAAAAGGGCCGGTTGAATCCAATGCAGTCTGCTGATATTCCCGTCTTTTTCGCCATTTTCGCGTGAAGCGTCGCTAAGGTTCGGCCACT
>JBAIXL010000016.1:0-12598 GCA_037916685.1 Methanolinea tarda | reverse complement strand
TGATCTGGCGTTCAATGGGTTGGCCCCCATAGACCGGAATCACCCGGATCCCTTTCATATAGGCAGAAAGTCTGCGCAGCTCCTCCGATACCTGGATGGCCAGTTCCCGGGTGGGGCACAGGATAATGGACTGGACCCTTCGGTCTGCCGGGTTGATCTTCTCCAGGGCCGGAATTCCAAACGCGGCGGTCTTCCCTGTTCCCGTATACGCCTGACCGATCACATCTTTTCCCTCTCGGATGGGCGGAATCGCCAGCAGCTGGATGGGAGTGGGCTCTTCGAACCCCATATCCCTGATTGCCTTCTGCAGCTCCGGGGAGAGATCCAGATCGGTGAAGGTGGCCGCACATGGTGCCGGCGCTTGTTCAGGATTCATCACACTTCATCGTGTTTCCGGGCCATATAGATGCTCCTGAGAGTAAGAAACCTTCATATGCCAGGAATCCCAGATGGGGGCGCATGCAGCAAATCACCTCAAGTCAGAAAAAACCCACCGGTATCGATATCTTCTGGCAGGAGGGAGAGACGAAGCGGCGTGACTTCTTCTCCTTTTCGGAATTGATCGAACTTCGGATCAACGCAGTCGATCTGCTTGACCATCCCCAGCTATACAGGATCGATGAGGATAACCACCGAATTGTCGCCACCAACCAGGGCTGCTGCACCTATCCCGCCACCTGATCCTGTCGCGGCCCGGCGCAACCGAGGATTTTCTGTCCAAAACCGTTTCGTCAGGTCGAAGGATGTCTTCCGGGGAGGCCGGCCCTGGATCGTTTTTCCTTAGAAGGTCTGGTGCGCCCGTCGGTCCCACCGCAGAAATCCCCGGCGCAGAAGATACCACCCGGGAGGAATGCATAGGACGGACGAGATAACGAACCAGGGGTTCGGCAGGGAGAGAAAGATCAGGGCCAGTAGGACCGGGGCGATGAGTGCCAGATATGGAATATACACCCGTGCATTGTAGAGCATCAGAGTGGGGGACAATCCAGTGAAATACACGGTGACGGCAACCGCATAGAAAGACACCGAGACAAACGCGACCAATGCCGGAACCAGCAGCAGGGGTGCTCCAGAACCGACTCCGGTTCCGATCAGAATGGCCACGGATACGAGGTTCATGAGCAGATAACTATGCAGTTTCGCCTGGATCACCGTGGAGACCCGGACGGGAAGGAAGGTATAGGATGCGAATACATCGAATTCGGTCACCCAGTTATAGATGGTCGACGAGATAACTCCCAGAAGAACGGCGAAAACCACCAGAAACGGGATTCCTGGAATGAAACGGCCGAGCACAAAGAGGGCGATACCGATAAAGATCACCGGGAGGAGGAAGGAGAAAACGATCTTTCCCACGCCTCCTTCACTGCGAGAGAGATCGAGCGCGTCTTTGGCGATGAAATGCCCATAGGGAGACCAGCGCAGTTTTGCTTCCAGCGTGTCCAGGGTGGAGGCAAACCTGCGGGTTTTTTCCTGAAAATCGATCTTGAGGAAGATAATGGACAGGGCGATGGAGACAATGATCAGACCCGCCGAGATGAGGAGGGCATTCAGAGAAAGGGAGTAAAACACCTGCAGTGAGGGGAGGAGATCGGCAACTCCGATAGTACCGTACCGAAGGGTTACCGCTCCTGCGAAGGATATCCCCAGGACGGCCAGAATCAGAAGACGGGGCGAATGCACATAAAGGGTCGAGAGGAGGAACACAAGGGAAAGTCCGATCAGAAAGGAGAGAGATAGAGACAGCAGAAGGAGAAGAACATAGAACGGGTCGATTCCAATCCAGGGGGCGGCGATAGCGAGACCGGCCACGAAGGGAAATACCCAGAAGGACAGGTAATACACCGTATCCTTCAGTACAAAACTGAGCAGGATGCGGCGTTCAGAGACGGGAAGGCTGCGCGAGGAATAGGCGATCAGACTTGCCTGACCGAACCTTCGGTTCATCACCTCCCGCCCAAACAATCCGAATGCGCCGACGCTCGCTCCTGCCAGTACGAAGCTGTAGTGCATGAGCACAACCGCTTCGTGTGGGGGAAGGACATCCTGGAACAGCGGCCAGATCAAGGAACCCGCGAAAGCGAAAAATACCAGAAGGAACGGAAAGAGGGCGAATCCTGATGTCCCGAAGAGGGAGGTGTGCATCCGCCATTCCTCCCGGACCATGGCCAGGAACAGGTCAAACATGATTCTCCCGCTGTATAGTATCCAGGAAGAATCCCTCCAGGTGCTGGGAACGGGATTTCAGGTCTGCCACCGGACCTTCATGTATGAGGTGTCCCTGGTGCAGGATCCCGATTCGGGTACAGACCTCCTCAGCGATCTCAAGGATATGTGTGGAGAGAAATACCGAGCCTCCTTCATGGACATAGCGGACCAGATAGTCCTTCAGCTTCCGCTGCATGATGGGATCGAGGTTGATCAGCGGTTCATCGATGAGAACCAGAGGGGGGTGGTGAAGGAATGCCTGGGCGACCATAAGTTTCTGTCGGGTGCCCCGGGACAGGTCTTTGCAGAGCACATCCATCTTATCCGAAAATTCGAGATACTCACTCCAGAACGAACATGATTCCTGAACATCGTCCAGATGCCGGATCCTACCCACAAAGTGCAGGTATTCCTCTGCGGTCAGGAAGCTGGGCGGGGTCTCCTGTTCGGGAACGATCCCCACCTGCTCCCGGACCCGGATGGGGTCCTTCACCACGTCGATTCCCATGATCCGCATTTCCCCCGACTCCGGTGCGATCTGCCCGGTCAGAAGCTTGATCATGGTGGTCTTTCCGGAACCGTTCGGTCCGAGTAATCCGAACAGCTCCCCTCTGGGAACGGAAAGGTTCACGTGATCCACCGCCCGCACCTCTCCGTATCGCTTTACCAGCTGGTTTGCCTCAATGATACGATCCATGTGACCCGACCCTGCCGATGGAAAGGTTTTCCTGACATTCTTACCCTTACTTCGAAGAGTACATAGTTTCAATATCGGCTTCCAACCTTAGTTTAATTCTTTATTATTTAAACTTATTTATTATTTTTTATCAAATTTAATTTATTATTATTTAATTTTAATAGGTTTTTAGGGCTTAAAATCACATTCAAACTCGGCTCATGGACGAAACAATATCGGGGAAACCATTCTGCCTCCCATCAGGTAGTTTAATCATCCAGATTGTATGTAGCGTTCTTTCCCATGGCAGCCGGACAATGGGGGGAAACCATCAAAGGGGTGGTACAATCCATGGGTCTGGTCTTCGGCGATATCGGCACGAGCCCGATCTACACCCTTACCGTGATCTTCCTCATTCTGGACCGGACGACGGCGAATGTGTATGGGGTTCTTTCGCTGATGTTCTGGACCCTGGTGATCCTAATCACCGGTCAGTATGTCTTGCTCGCCATGCCCCTTTCCGAGAGAGGTGAGGGAGGAAGTATCGTACTGCGGGAGTATCTGCTTTCCCTGCTGAAGAAGGGACGCGGGGTCGCGATCGTCTCTATCCTGTCCCTTCTGGGTGTCTCCCTGATCATCGGGGATGGAATCATCACTCCAGCGATCTCCATCCTTTCGGCGGTAGAGGGCATCCGTCAGATACCTGGTATGGAGAACACCGCCCAAATCTTACTGGTCGGGGTGGCGTCGGTCATCGCGGTGGGACTGTTTACCTTCCAGCAGCGGGGGATGACCCGGATCTCATGGACGTTCGGGCCGGTGATGGGAATCTGGTTCGGCACCCTTACGCTCAGCGGGATCATCGCTCTTCAGGGAGCACCCGAGATCGTGGGTGCTCTTAATCCCATTCATGCCCTGACGTTCATTCGCTCCCAGGGGCTCGTAACCTTTCTGGTTCTGTCCAACGTCATCCTGGTGGCGACCGGAGGGGAAGCGCTCTTCGCGGACATCGGTCATCTGGGGAAAGAACCCATCCGGAATGCCTGGGTGGTCGTTTTTATCGCCCTGACCATCAACTATTTCGGGCAAGGGGCGTATCTCATCACCCATCCTGGGACAAAAACGGTCCTGTTTGGGATGGTATCCGGCCTGTTTCCCTCCCTGTATCTGCCTTTTCTGTTCCTGACCATCATCGCCACGATCATCGCCTCCCAGGCGATCATCGCGGGTATCTTCTCCGCCATCTATCAGAGCATCAACACCAGACTCCTTCCGTGGCTCCAGGTGCGGTTCACCTCCCCCGAAAGAAAGACCCAGATCTATATCGGAACCGCGAACTGGTTCCTTCTGATCTCGGTGCTGCTCATCCTCTGGATCTTCCAGACCTCGGACAGTCTCGCCAACGCTTATGGTCTCGCGGTTACCGGAAGCATGACCATCACCGGCATCTTTATCACCGCGATCTATTTCCAGAAACGTCGATATCTGGTGAGCCTATTGGCCTTGCTGGTGGCGCTTGTAGACGGGGTTTTTCTCATCTCTACGGCCCTGAAGATTCCCGATGGCGCATACTGGTCTCTCATTCTGGCATCGGTACCTCTCTTCATCTTCCTCATCTACACAGAAGGGCGCAAACGCCTTCGTCGCGTGATGAAACCCATGACCATGGACGAATTTCTGGGGGTATACCAAAAACTGTACCAGGAGAATCCTCATATCCGGGGGACGTCCCTGTGTTTCCTGGATCGGCTGGAAGAGATTCCGGTGTTCGTACAGAGGGTGATCCTGTACCACCACATTCTGTATGAGGACAACGTGTTCGTGAGCCTGGAGATCCTGGAAACACCTTTCGGAGTGCACTGGGGAATCCAGGAGAAGGTCAGCCCGGGTATCCGCCTGCTATGGATTAAATATGGATTCATGGAGGTGGTGGATATGATGGAGATTCTGAAAGAGGCCAAGGTGGATCAAAAGGTGATCTTTTTTGGAGAAGAGCTGATCTCCAGCAGAAATCCCCTCTGGAGGATATTTTCCCTGCTGCGAAGGCAGGAGATCGAAGAAGTGGAGTTCTTCGGGCTTCCCACACATGAGATCCATGGGATCATCGTAAAGGTCTCCCTCTGACGTGCTCAAAGTCCCAAGGAAGATTGTGCCATCCCGACATCCCTGTTCCGGAGAACTTCCATTTTAAAAAAGATGAGGACGAAATTACTATTTTTTAGTCCACTTCGCCTATTTCGGCTTGTAGTGCCCCCATTTTTCCATTGCCCGGGCCAGTTCGTGTGCCTGTTTTGACTTCTCCTCAAGCGGGATCCCGTCCTGCCAGGCCTCGATCGCCTGGACGGTGGCACGGGCACCCGCTCTTGTACCATCGGGATGGCCATGAATGCCCCCACTCACCAGGAGAATGAGTTCCGTTCCATAGATGTCCAGTACCTCGGGAACCAGTCCAGGATGAAGTCCTCCTGAAGATACCGGAAACGCACTTTTCATCTTTCCCCAGTCCTGGTCCAGAACCAGGTGCTCTACTGCGGACACCTTCTGTTCCCTCAGCACATCCGCAAGAATAGTCGCCTCTTTCCGGGACCCCACCAGCTTTCCTACCGCGGTTCCGGTATGGATCTGCGCCACCCCGATAAGACGCATAATCTTGGCCAGGAACTGCATGGTAATCCCATGGTACGGATTACGGTCGAAGGCGGCGTGCATGGCCCGGTGGGCATGGATCGCCAGTCCGAGATCCGAACAGTAGTCCCGCAGGGTCATCACACTCGCGGTTCCGGCCACCACTACGTCGATCATCGCATAGTTCCAGCCCGAATCGGCCAGCAGCTCCGCCCTCTTCTTCATCGTCTCAGTGTCTGCCGTGATATTAACGAAGGCCGACTTCCTCTCCCCCGTGATCTGCTCAGCCTTTTCCCGCATTTTTCCCAGCGCCGCAACCCGATCTTCGAACCGGTTGAACGACGTGGAGGTGAGGTTCTCGTCATCTTTTACAAAATCAAACCCGCCCATCCAGGTCTCGAAACCGGCTTGTGCGTGCTCTTCCGCGGAGAAACCGATCTTCGGCTTCGGAACTGCACCGAGAAGGGGACGGTCGTACACATTCATCATCCTGCGTATCCCCTGCATTCCGAAGTGAGGGCCTTTGTAATGACGGAGATATGCCGAAGGGAGGGAGGCATCGATCAATCTCAGGTTCTTAAGGGCTTTCATCCCGAAGATGTTGCCGGCGATTCCGCTCAGGAGCTGCACCGCGTTTCCTTCCTCCCAGAGACCCAGAGGATAGGCGATACGGGTGTAGTTTCCCTGGATGTCGAAGGCCTTTGCCTGAAGATCCTTCATTCGGGCGGGAAGAGTCGCAAGCGTCGTCCAGGTACCGGTGGAGCTTTCCGAAGCGATACGCCCGACTGCTTCTTCGGGCCGGATCCCGTCAGCCGGTTCAAAGTAATAGAGGCAGATCAGGTCGTCCTGCATGGGAGTATAATCTGTGTCGACAAAATCCATGTACCAGTCAATTGCCATGGAACACCGGTAAGGTAACAGGAAACCCAAGATTAAATACCTTCCACTCGAACCCACGGGACCGCGGAACGGATACGGCCGTTCCGTACCCCAGTATACCCAACCTTTATCTGTCTTCCGCGATTTCAGGTTCCATGGTCGTATGGCAGAAATCCTGACATCATCCTTTCAGTTCGAAGCGGTTCCCCCATTCCGCCTTGATTATACCGTATGGTGTCTCCGTCGCCACCCCAAGAATCGGATGGATCTCTGGGACGGAATATCGTTTAGGAAAGTGTGCATCCTGGATGGAATCCCGCATCTACTGTGCGTACAACAGCATGGGTCGGTAACAGAACCCTATCTCGATGTTTCGGTAATGAGTCGCCATCCATCGACAGTTCCGGAAGATGCTCTCTACCGATATTGCGAAAACCTGTTAGGATTTAACCACGATCTCACGGAGTTCTATCGCCGTTCCTCGCAACATCCGGTGATCGATCGGATGGCTCAGCATTTTTTGGGGATGAAACCGACCCGCTTTCCGACCGTCTTCGAATGCATCCTGAATGGGATCGTCTGCCAGCAGATCTCTCTCGCCGTCTGCATCCAGTTACTCAACCGCATCACCGAAAGATACGGGAAAGCGGAGGAATCTCTGCCTTCCCTTCATGCGTTCCCCCGCCCCGAAGATATACCGCGTTTCCCCGGCGATGTCCTGAGGGAACAGGGAATCAGCAGAAGAAAATCGGCTACCATCGTGAACCTCGCCAACCGGATCCACAGCGGGGATCTGGATCTCGAGGGCATTTCCGGGCTGACCGATGCGGACGCGACCCAGTTTCTTCAACAGATCAACGGGATAGGGCCCTGGACTGCCCGATACGTACTCCTGCGTGGACTGGGAAGAATCCATATCTTCCCGACCGGGGATGTGGGTGCACAGAATAAGCTCCGGTGGTTGTTTCCACCGGGTCCAGAAGGTTCCAACGACATGTCGAAGATCCTCACGTCATTTCAAGAGTATGGGGGACTGCTGTACTTCCATCTCCTCCTTCAGGGTCTCGCGGATCGGGGTGTTCTCGAGACGGAGGGAAAGAGCGGTCTGTCCACAGGCTGACAGAAAGGGAATGAACAGTATATGGGTCCATCACACCGGCAAAACGAACCCGTGGAGGGCGATCATCTCACGCTTCGACAACGGAGCTCCCTGAAACTGGCCCTTCCCGAACCGTTCGATTTCTCCAGAACGGTCGCGAAGCCCGCGGGCTGGCACTGGTCCACACCCCGGGAGGTATTCGAGGAGGCGACATTATGGAGCGGGTTGTACCTCCACGAGCGCCCGGTGGGCGTTCGCATGTCCGCCTCGAGGAACCGGGTTCAAGCCGACCTCTATTCCTCTTCACCTGTCACGGTCGAAGATCGGAACTCACTTCGCTCCATCCTCTGGAGCGGACTGGGCGGAGAGGAGGATCTGGAAGGGTTTTACCGGTTCGGGCAGAGTGACACCATCCTCTCCACCACCATACAGGACCTCTACGGAATGAGACTTGGAACCCTTGATGACGTATTCGGACGAACCACACTCGCGATTCTTCTCCAGATGGCACCCATGGCCCGCAGCGAAACCATGATGAGTGATCTCCTCGAACAATTCGGAACTCATATCGAATTCGACGGACACGAGGTCATCCTCTGGCCGCGACCGAAGGACATCCTTAAGGCCGGGGTGTTGAATCTCAAAGCCCATGCCCACCTGGGCTACCGGGCGGAACGACTGGTAAAGGCCGCAGAGTACCTGGCCGTTCACCCCCTGTCGATTCGGGAGTTGGTAACGTTGCCGGAATCGGAAGCGATCCGGCGCCTCACCGAGATCTACGGGGTGGGAGAATACTCGGCAGGGATCATCCTGGGGAGATCTTCCTTACCTCTCGACGTATGGAGTGTGGTCATCTTGAGTGAACTGTTTCTAGGGCACACTCCTGAAAATCCACGGGCTGAGATCAGGACGGTGGCAGAAACACTCTCCCGGCGATGGGGAACATGGAAATGGTTTGCCTTTGTCTATGTGGTGAATGATCTGGAGCAACTGGCCAAGAGCCATCCCCTCTCCCGCATCTACTAAAAAAGGGTAATAGTTTCTGCCATACCCTATTCCAGTATCGCAGGGAAATCAGACGCAAACACCTTCGTACGAATATTTTTCCAAAAAAGCGTGAGTGAATATGGTTTGACCCATGGTGAAGATGTCTGAATATCTCTCTATTCTTTCTTCTACCGCATATCGTGACTGTTTGGAATTGACCATTCAATATCGGGGTCGGAATGGCACCATCCCCAACATTACACGCGTATTCCGGACATACGGGTGGAAATCATCGGTTGATATGCACCACCTTGGCCGGGGGGAAGCCGTTGAAATAGGTGGATGAAGCATGGGAATACGCCCCGATATTCTCCGCGTAGACCAAATCCCCGATCTCCAGTTCGGGCAGCTCTGCGCTCAGGGTAATGGTATCAAACGCGTCGCAGGTGGGTCCGAATACCGCAGATATCTGTTTTTCCCCTTCCTTGAACGCCATGACCGGATAGTTGCAATGGTCGAATACCTGCCCGGAGAATGTGTGATAGACCCCGTCATCGATATAGTAGCAGGGTTTTCCGTCCCGGAAGGCCTTGCCGATCACCTTCGCCACCACCGTACAGGCATTGGCCACCATGAACCGGCCGGGTTCGGCGAGGATCTCCGTATCGGAGGTGAACAGTCTCCGTATCTCTGAATTCAGCTTTCGTGCCAGAGTGCGGAAAGATTTGACCTTTGGGTTGTACTTGACGGGGAAGCCGCCGCCGATGTCCAGAATTTTTATCCTCTGACCTCCTCGGGTCTCCACCTCTTTGAGGATATTTGCCGAGAGCTGGAGGGCCTGGAAGTAGTTTTCGAAATTGATGCACTGACTGCCCACATGAAAGCTGAGGCCTTCCACGACGAGCCCCACGCGGAAAGCCTCCAGGATGAGATCCACCGCCTCTCCCGGATGTGCTCCAAATTTGGAAGAGAGTTCCACCATCGAGCCTGTGTTCGGCACACGGATGCGCAGCACCAGGCCGGCATGGGGAGCATGCTGCCGTATCTTACGTAATTCCTCCAGATTATCAAAAGTGACCAGGGGTTTGTACGGGTCCAGTGCAACCAGGGTTTCGATGGGTTTGATGGTGTTGGCGTATATGATCTTGTCCCAGATCCAATCCTGCCTCTCTTTTTCGGGCATATCACGGATATTTTCATAGACGATCATGAATTCGGGCATGGACGCCACATCAAAGCTGCAGCCCATTTTGTACAGGGTCCGCACGATCTCCGGGTTCGAGTTCGCCTTCACGGCATAGTAGGCCTGCACGTGAGGCAGATGTTCCTTAAACTCCCGATAATTCTCCCGAATTTTCTCATGATCGATCACAAAGATGGGTGTTCCCTGCTCTCTTGCCAGGTTCTGCAGCAGGTTCTTCTTCTCCTGATCGATATGGGGCACGCCATTCTCGATCCGCTTCCCGCCTTTGTTCCCTTCTTCCCCGGGTTTTGCCATCAGATTAACATGCATTAGTGCACGAATAAGAAGTTTTTGAATTGCCAGAGGTCTTCATAATCGTAGTGGTTGGCGGGATTCTCCCGGAAGTACACGGAGCGGTCGCGCAGAGGAGTCCAATCGGACGGAGCAGAATAAAATTCGCCCAAGTATGGCTTTGCGATCTGCAGCACGTATTCGTGCGGGAGATCATCGGGCAGACAGAAACCCATCCTCGGATGCTCTATCATCCACATCACCGCACTGATCACCCCCAGCGCCACCTGTATCGTGGTCGCATTCTCGCCCGGAGCGAGTCGTTTCGCTTCCTCGATGGAAAGAATGCTTCCTGTCCACCACGCTCCATAGGGGTGTCCCATCAGCAACGCACCTAACGTATCCGACCCGGACAGAATCTCCGAATCGTTCATGATACGCATTCTCGGTTGCATCTCGTAATTTCTGCAACGCAGTTCCTGTAGGGAGGCGATGGTCGCATCGCAGGGCAGGTATGCGTAGTTCACCGTGGGACGGTATACCGCCGTACCGTTCTCCCAAACGGTCCATCGATCGGATATGCCAAACGCTTCCCCATGACGGATGACCATACCTACGATCTCCTGATCGGGTATCCAGGAGCGAACCCAGGTGTTGATCCCCATCTGGGCGAGCATGATCTGGTTCTTCGGCCCTTCCCGGGGCACGTATGCGAGGGGCGGCATCTCTTTTTCGTGGGTACCCCAGCCCATCTCCGCGGGCGCGGTTCCCTCCTCCCGCAGTCCTTCGATGCTCCAGGTACCCACAAACTCATCGACCTCTTTCGGGCGGGAAGAGATCTGGGTATCCCGTTCCGAGCAGTGGATCACCTGAATCCCCACTTCCCGCGCGAGTTCTCCAAATCTCTGTTCTCTCATCAGAGTCCGTAATCGTTTGGGATCGCGTGCGAGGCCATCTTTGAGCATGAGAGATGCGATATCCATCAGCCCCTGCTTGGCGAAATGGGAGATCAGGCCGGGGTTCGCCCCGTGATCCACCACACAGGTCGTGCTTCCCTTCCAGTCCCGGGTCCTCTCGCGAAGCCGCATCTGGCGGTCGTAGAGAGATTTCTCGCAGGGGCTGGCGGTGAATCGTTCCCCGTAGGAGTCCCAGACTTCCACCGAGGTGTTCACATAGAGGACGTCATGGTCATGACACCAGCTGAGGATCTCGCCGCAATCAATATTCCAGGCGAGATCGATGAGCAATCCTCCCGGTGTAAGGTACTCCGACAGGATATCCCCCAGATTTTCCGGTGTGATCCTCTTTCGAACATAGCGGATCCCTTTCCGTGTCCACTCACGGAGCGCCTCTTCCTTGTCCTCGAAATCCAGGATGGTGATCTGCGTATACGGAATCGCCACATGCTTCAATAGCAGAGGTAACGTACATTTTGCCACCGATCCGTACCCAACGATCAGAACCGGGTTCTGGAAACCTAATACGGGCTTCCTACCGTCCTTGTCATACGACTTGTTTCCCCTCATTTCCTGTTCAGGATAATATGTAAATTCCTGATAGAAAAATGTGGTCTCTTTGCGCGTGAAACAGAAAAAATTCCATACGATATAACGGATTTTCGGTATCGCCACGCACAGGATTCTATCCTGACGATCCCGGAACTCGCCGATGCCTGCCGATCCCGAAGGGTTCGTGAGCAAGGGTTTTCGGTAAAAACGGTGGTCCTACTTCCCCCTCAGTATCCGGAGGCATAATACCAGCCGTTTTCCTCATGGATTCGCACTGGCACCTCGAAAAGACTCCCGATGGTATCCTCAGACAGAATCGCTTCTTTCGGGCCATCTTTCCAGAACCTGCCATCCTTCATCAGGATCACACGGTGGATCTCAGGTATGATGTCGTGCAGGTGGTGGGTGATGAGAATAATTCCAGTCCCGGATTGTGCGATCCTCCGAAGGGTCTGACGAAACGTGTGCAGTGCGTGAAGATCCAGACTGTTGGTGGGTTCATCCAGGATGAGAGCCTTAGGATCGTGCACCAGTGCCCGTCCGATGAGAAATCTGCGGGCTTCTCCCGAGGACATGTGGGAGAACGCGTGGTGGGCCAGATGGTCGATCTCCAGGAAGGCCATGATGCGATCCGCCTTTTCTTCCATCCTGGGGGTTACAGTGTGTCGGAACAGCCCGACGCTGCTAAAGAATCCGGAGAGGATCACCTCACGACCGCAAATGTCCCGCATAAAGGCGTGCTGCAGATCATTGGACACGATACCCAGAAGAGGTCTCAGATCAAAGACATCCCATACATCCCTGCCCCAGATCCGAAAAATGGTCTCCGAATGCAGAATGGCAGGATAGAACTCCCGCGAGATAGTTTTTACGAAGGAGGATTTTCCCGCCCCGTTAGGTCCCAGTATTGCGACATGCTCCCCTTCCTGAACAGCAATCGAGATCCCGTCCAGTACCCGGGTCCCTCCCTGGAACACGGTCACGTTCTCAAACTCCAGAAGCGGAACAGACTCCCTTTCCACCGACTGTTGATTCACCATACCTGTGTGTAATTCTGTTACACGATGGTTGCGCTTATACATTGCAGATGTATCATGCCGGTCCGGGCTTCCGAAATAATCCTCTCAGGAACGATAATACCA
>JBAIXL010000015.1:0-2300 GCA_037916685.1 Methanolinea tarda | reverse complement strand
GAGGCAACCCAGCCGGTCGGCATGGCGGTCTCTGCAGCCACCACCGCTGCCCAGAAGGGGTGGCAGGTGCTCAGCGACCATGAACTCCTCTGAATTTCTTCCCTTTCTGACGGCCCGTTCCTCGGTCCGGGAATACCGCGGCGATGGCGTAGAGCCGGAGGACCTGGACTTCCTGCTGGCGTGTGCCAGCACGGCGCCCAGTGCCGGCAATCGGGAGGCCTGGGATGTGATCGCCGTGACCCGCAGCGATACCCGTGAGGCGCTCTCGGGTGCGGCACTGCATCAACGCCATGTGACCCAGGCACCGCTGGTGCTGGTGGTCTGTGCCCGGTATGATCGATCCATATCCCGGTATGGGGAGCGTGGTACCCTGTACGCGATCCAGGATGCCACCATCGCCTGCACCTATCTGATGCTCGCCGCCCACGCACGGGGGTTACGTTCCTGCTGGACAGGAGCGTTCCAGGAGGAAGAGGTTCGGAGGATCCTGAAGATCCCGCAGGATGTCCGACCCATCGCTCTTTTGACCATCGGGAAGGGAACCCTTCCTTCCTACCATACGGGTCGTATGGCTCCCGCCGATCACCTCCACTCCGAGAGCTGGTGAAGAACGTGCCTGACTATCTTGTCATTCTGGAATCGGCCTGGATCATAAAAGACGTCTCAAGCCTGGAGGATGCGATCAGTGTGGCCATCAGCGAGGCCGGGAAACGGCTCAATCCTTCCGCCAAGTTCGTGGAGATCGAGTCCGGGCGCCTCTGCTGTCCCTACTGTGAGGAAGAGCTGCACACCGCTTTGGTGGTGGCCAACACAGCCCTCGTCGGGCTGCTGCTGGAGATGAAAGTCTTCCGGGCCGAATCCGCGGAGCATGCGGCACGTATTGCCACCTCTGTGATCGGAAAGGCGGTACGCGATGTCCCGCTGAAGGTGCAGGAGGTGATCGAGCTCTGATCCATGTTGTCGGCCACACGGCCCACGACCATCTGTTCCGGGTGGAACGGTTGCCGCAACGGCACGCCTCCAGCCCGGTCCGAACTCATCACATCTACTTTGGCGGAGGCGGGGCCAACGTTGCCACGGGTATCGCCCGCCTGGGAGGATCCTGCACCCTGATCTCCGCCGTGGGCCCGGACTTTCCGGGTAGCGAGTATGATCGGTGGATGGAGTCGCTGGGGGTACGGCGGGACTATTTTGTGGTAAAAGACCGCTGTACCCCCTCTGCCTATGTCTTTACCGAAGACAGCGGCGACCAGGTCACCTTTTTTGAGTGGGGAGCCTCGGAGTTCTTCCACCATGCGGAGGCACCGGCGCTGGATCGGGTTCACCTGGCCACCGCCGACCCCGACTTTAATGCCCGGGTGGCCCGCAACAGCTCGTTTGTCTCTTTCGATCCGGGACAGGACCTTCCCTGGTATTCGGTGGAACAACTGGAGACCATTCTGGAGTCGCTCACCCTGCTGTTCGCGAACCGGCACGAGATGGACCGGTTATGCAGTATGCTGCAGACCACCCAGGAAGAGCTGATCGCCCGGATACCGCTGGTGGTCATTACCCTGGACGTGCGGGGATCGGTGCTCTTTGAGGGTGGCAACCGGCATTCCATCCCGGTGGTACCGGTGACGCTGGCCGATCCCACCGGGGCGGGCGATGCCTACCGGGCCGGTTTTCTGACGGCCTACGAAAAGGGGTATGCACCTCTTCTCTGCGCCCGTGTAGGCACGGTCACGGCATCCTTCGTGGTGGAAACTATCGGATGCCAGACCAACCTTCCGGACTGGAATCAGATGGAAGAACGATACACCCGCCATTTTGGGTCCATCTCGAAGGACGAGTGACCCGGATGATGCCCCCCGCGCCCCATGTGAAGATGGAGACGCTGACCCGCTTTCTCTTCGCCGCACCCCCCTGGAGGTGGTCGCTCCTCCTCATCGTAGCGCTGGGATTGATCTTCGATGGTCTGGCGATTCTGTTCGCCGCGCCATTTCCCTTCCCCGGAACTCTTCTCTTTACCGCTCCGGCCCTGTTCGCGTTCATCCTGACCAAGCCGGTGGTGGATATCTCGGGTGGGATCCTTACCTGGAACCGCTCGGGTCTGCTTGCACTGGTCTGCTGGTTCCTGACGCTGGTGGGCACCCTGGGTACCTTTATCCTGCGCGATGCGGCGATCTTCCCGTTCCTCTACTCGTATTCCCTGGGATTTATCCTTGCCCTGCGCCTGCTGGTGCTCACCGCGGTGGCGGACTACCGTATTAGCCGTACCATCCTCCCGGCCTCCCTTCAGAGCCTGGGGGGGATCGTGG
>JBAIXL010000014.1:0-5574 GCA_037916685.1 Methanolinea tarda | reverse complement strand
TGGTTACAGCCCAAGATCGGACAAGCCAGGATGGTCATCCGGTCTTCTGCCCAGCGGCCATCGGTATTTGCGGTCCGCCTCCTTGATCGGCAGATCATTGATACTCGCATGACGGATGCGCATCAGGCCCTGTGTATCAAATTCCCAGTTCTCATTCCCGTAGGAGCGGAACCAGTTGCCAGAGTCGTCATGCCATTCATACGCGAATCGGACTGCAATGCGTGCCTCATGAACGGCCCAGGCTTCTTTAATGAGGCGGTAGTCCAGTTCTTTTGCCCATTTACGGCGCAAAAATGCAATGATCTCATCCCGGCCATGGATGAACTCTGCCCGGTTCCGCCAGCGGCTGTCGATGGTATATGCGAGAGCGACGCGTTCGGGATCCCGCGTATTCCAGGCATCCTCTGCCATGCGGACTTTTTTCGCTGCGGTTTCATATGTAAACGGGGGTAATGGGGGTCTTGCAGGTTCTGCCATAGCGAACTTCCTATTCTTTCTTCCCCAATAAGGATAACGCGAAGTGGAGGGGATTAAAATTTGGGAAATCTTCGCATATCCCTAAGACTCCAGGGACGCTACGCACTACTTTATGAAGGCGAGCATTTGGTTGCGAGAATCGAAGTCAGCGGGAAAGGGGACACTATACATGAACATTTTCGGTCACCTCTCCACTTCATCGGGATTTTATGTAACTCTTTAAAAATTTGGTCCGATGGACCGTTTTTCTTTTAGAGTACCGATGATCGAGAAGGAGGGGAGTGAACGTTACCTAGAACAAAAAAGGGTACTGATGCCCGGGATCAAAATTCCTGGAGCGCTATTAATGCCATCACTCCTTCGTCCAGCAGCACGGTTCGTTCCTTTCTGTAGTCTACTCCTTCTATCGTGTGAATCACCCAGGCGGTTTTAAACTCGTGGTGAACATATTCAGGATACCCATGGGCTTTCATCCACAGGACCACCTGTTCCATCGTCGGAAATCGTGATTTCTTGAATAGAATCGAGATAATCACCTCGTTTTCTTCCAGCGGCGGATGAACGGCCTCCCTTGTTCCTTCCTTCAACGGGTTGTTTTCCATTTCTGATCGGGTAATAAGGAAAAAAATCGCCCGACTATATTAACCTATGTCAGAGTGGGGTTGCGCAAGGTGAATCGCATAAAAAACGGAGGAAACCTTTAATGGGTATGGTAGAGCCCACCAGCATGATCATGATGCCTGCTGCGGTAAAACCGGGGGATGACTTCTACCTCTTTGTTAACGAGGAATGGCTTTCAACGCATCCTGTTCCGGAGGATAAAAGTGCCTATGGGGCCTTCACCGAGCTACAGGATCGCACAGAAGAGCGCCTCCACCGGATCATTGATACCCTCTCTGCTTCTCCGAAAATGGAGATGGAGTCTCGGATCGCTACCCTGTACCGTTTAGGAATGAACGAAGAAAGGATAGAGCAAGAAAGGACGGAGGGGATCCGTGCAGAACTGGGAACCCTCGCATCGATACGTACCTACGATGATCTGCTATCTGTCCTGGGCCACCTTCAGATTCGGGGCATTGATCCTCTTTTCTCCCTGTCTGCAGAAGTGGATCCTCGAAACAGTGCAAGAATGATCGCCACACTAGAACAGGGAGGGCTCGGGCTGCCCAATAAAAAGTACTACCTGGAGGTAGATCCGGAATCCGAGAAGGTCCGAACGCAATACACAGATCATATCGGTCGAATGTTCACACTCAGCGGTTTCAATGGTTCCGCATGTGAGGAATCAGCACTCCTGATACTCCAGATGGAAACTCGCCTGGCCCGAGCATCCTACTCTCCGGAGGAGAACCGGGATCCCGAACGTATCTACCATAAAATGGAGCTAGATACACTTCAGGTAACTACCCCGAACTTCGACTGGCACCGGTTCCTGCAGATTATAGGCTACCCCGCGATCCCGGAAATAAACGTCCATCAGCCGGAATTTCTGCAGGAGATGAACCGTATGATGACACAGATCCCCCTCGGAAAATGGCAGACTTTTCTCCAGTGGAAGCTGCTCCTTGCGACAGCACCCTTTCTTGATTCGAGGTTTGTTAACGAATCATTTCGGTTTTACGGACAGATTCTCAGTGGTCAACGCCGTCTCAGGCCACGATGGAAGAGAGTGTTGAATGTGTTGAATGGGGCGTTCGGGGAGGAAATAGGGCAGAGATATGTCCAGGAGTATTTTCCGGCAGCAGCGAAGGAACAGGCAGATGCCCTTATCGCCCACATCCGCCAGGCATTCCGAGAACGGATCCAGAATCTTCCCTGGATGGGAGCGGAGACCCGGGCAAAGGCTCTCGAAAAGCTGGATGCGATGAAGTTCAAGATCGGGTATCCGAAGAAGTGGCAGGATTACCGACAGTTAGTCATTAAAGAGGATTTCTATGTACAGAACATCTTCCGGGCGTCGGAGTTCCAGTTCCGTCATGGTCCTTCGGGACTGGACCAGGCAGGGAAGCCGGTCGACCCTCAGGTCTGGTACATGACTCCTCAGACCGTAAATGCGTACTATGATCCGGAGAAGAATGAGATGGTCTTTCCCGCCGCGATTTTTCAACCCCCGTTCTTTTCGATGGAGGTAAACATCGGAATGAATTATGCGGCCATCGGTGCGATAATCGGCCATGAAATGACGCACGGATTTGATGATAGCGGAAGAAAGTTTGACCTGCAGGGAAATCTTACGGACTGGTGGTCAACGCAGGATGAAGCGGAGTTTACCCTACGAGCCCGGCAGCTCGCGGAACAGTACTCGACCTATGAAGCCCTACCCGGACTGCCCGTGAACGGTACGCTCACGCTCGGAGAAAACATTGCCGATCTGGGAGGGCTTACCCTCGCGTACCACGGGTATCGGCTCTCAAGAGGTGATGTGGAACCATCGCCGGAAGAACTTCGTCAGTTCTTCTATTCCTATGTCCAGATATGGCGGGAAAATATCCGAAAAGAAGCACTTCGTCAGCAGGTACTCACCGATCCTCACGCACCCACCCGCTTCCGGGTCAATGGAGTCGTGTGCAATATGGACGAATTTTATACGGCCTATCCCGAAATCGGCACAAAAGACGCGCTGTATCGTCCTCAGGAACAACGATTGCACATCTGGTGAAGATACTTCCCTCCTATCTTTGAATTGACGGTACAACATATGCTGGACTCAGGCGGAGCTACCTGGGCACTAATTCCGGATCGATAAACGCATCAAGGTCTCCTGCAGCTTCGGATGAATTCGGAAAGCAGGGGCGGGAATGTATCTGATCTGTTTGGACCATTCAGTAACCGTAGGAAGCCTTCCTGGAGCATTTCCCAGACCCGGGTGGGAACCGTAAAAACCCTGTCTCCCGTATTGAAGGGAAACCATTCCTTTCAGACTGAGGAACACTCTCCTCTCCCTCACGGCCCGGATCCTGCCAGAACCCCCTGCCGGGATCGATTCCACTTCGGTCTGCGATGACTTCCCAGCCTTCCCGCGTGGTCCATTTGTATGATATTTTTTACCCTCCATCCAGAATCCCGGGATTGAGATGATATCTCCCGATTCCATCATCATGACGGAATCTTCCATTCTGTCCGTCCAAAGGTTTATCTAATAGATGAAGTTCACTACCCTCCTCATCATTTGGGTGATGATATCTATTGACACCTGTGTACATCGATCGAATCAACTGTATCAGCTGTGCCTCTTGCTGGCAGACCTGTCCTGATGTGTTTGAGGAAAATCCTGATGACACCTGGAGCGAGATTGTGAAACAATACCGCAAAAACGAATCCCTGGCAGAAGGCGACGTACCCGAAGGACTTGAAGACTGTGCACACGAGGCGGAAGAGCTCTGTCCCGTGCAGATCATCCATGTGGGATAGTCGGGCGGGGATCACGCTGAGTCCCCGACCTACGATGCCTTCTAACCGATCATTTTTACAACTTTTTATCAATTTCCGAGAGTTTGGTCGAACTCCGTGATAATGCAAGATGTAAATATTCTCCTACGAGGATAGCGGCAGGATACCCTACCTCCTCCTCCTGACGGGCATGAGCCTGGAGTTGTTCTGCAAACCGAATGGCCTCTTGGACTCCCTCTTCGCGGGCATCATGGATCAGGTCATCCAGAGCCGCGACGATTTCTAGGTGTTCTTCGATCATATGGGGAAGGTCGGCTTTGAGATGATCGGTCAGGGAAAATACGCCCTTCATATCCGGATGCAGGTTCCCTCTCGCCAGGTCGGGCAGAAGTCCGAGCGGAGGGAGTGCATAGGCTTCTTCATTCAGGAAATGGGGGCGCATGACACGTTCAACCGTTTCCGCCCTTTTCCCGGTCTTTCCGCCCATTCCCATTATCCGTTTTAGTTCCTGATGTAGCTCCCGATGTTCTTGCTCCACAGAAGCAGGAATCTGGAATTCCATGTTTCACCTCGATGCCTGAACAGGCGGTTGCACAATATCTCTGGCAGTTCATTAATTTTCCCCTTCTGATGTGTATGCGCCATCTCCCGGTATGAGTAGTACGTCGGATGGGGTAGAGAACGAAGCATGAAAATTCGGGGATTAACGGAAGTCTGCGGGGAGGTCATTTCACCAGATGATCGGCTGATATTTGGTGGGGATGAGAGGAGCGCTTAAGGACCGATGCCTGGGCTATCAAGAAGGCAGAGAAAGGTCTGTGCAATTGGGGAAAACGCTCGCTTCAGCGCTGAAAGACGGGGACTGAAGGATCCAACCTATCATGCATAGCTGCAAACGCTTGCAGGGAAACGCTCTACGGATGTCCTATCGGGATGCAGGATCGACCCGGCTCCTGGGCGAACGGATCTGGATTAGGTTCCAATGATGGATTTTAACAGCGGAGGGGTATGGCGGCCCTTCAGTTCGTACAGCAGCACACCGATGCTGATCCAGACGATGCCAAATACCAGGGCGATCCGCTGAAGATATGCCACCAGGAGGATGCAGGAGAATACCCCAAGGATCGGAGTGTACGGGTAGAGAGGTACCTTGAACGGACGATCCACTTTCGGCAGTCTGTGCCGTAATTCGATCAGGCTGAGATTGATAAAAAAGTAGGTAAGCAGAGTTCCGAAATTGAAGACCTGTGCCAGCAAATTCAGATCTCCCCCCGAAGCCACGATGATCAGGATCATGACCAATCCCGTGATCAGCACCGCATTCACCGGAATACTGGAGGACGAGATATTGGCGAACCGATGCGGAAGAACCCCCTGCCGGGCCATGGCAAAGATGGCCCGCGATCCGCCAAAGATGCTGGATAGTACGACCGACGCCGTGGCAAATAGGGCAGCCAGAGAGATGTACTTCAGAATGTAGGTGTTGCTGGTGGCCACGGCGAGGGCGGCCTCCAGTGGGGCCTGTGAGGTGGAAAGAATCTGCCAGTTCAGGAGACCCAGAGAAACGAGGGAGACTCCCAGGTAGAGGGCGAGGGATACAAAAAACGAGATGAGCAGCGCACGGGGAACATTCTTCTCCGGGTTTTTCACCTCTTCCGCGATGACGGTGACGGTGTTGAAGCCGACGAACGCGAAGAAAATGATCGC
>JBAIXL010000013.1:0-6630 GCA_037916685.1 Methanolinea tarda | reverse complement strand
AGGACTCGGACCGGAAGCTCTCCAAAATCCTGAGGATAGTACCGGAATAACCGTTGGGTCATCCGTTCAGAGAAGTTGTTCATCCCGTATATACCTATCACTTCAAAAACTATCGTTCCGGCCAGACTAACGGGAAAACGGATTGTCTTTGGTTGGATGGGTGACCATTGTTCCTAGAAGATGTCGTGAGAAGCAAGATATCTGAACAGGCGATTCAGGTTGGCATCTCCCCTGCCCGGATCCGGTATCCATAGCACATCGGGAAATCCGGTCTGTCAGGCCTGTCCCTCGTCGATCCTTACCTTCAGCATCTTCTCCACGGGGATGACGAAGATCTTGCCATCCCCGATCTTGCCGGTCCGTGCGGCCTCCCGAATGATGGCGATAACCGCATCCACGTCTTTGTCATCGACGACTACTTCGACCTTCACTTTAGGAAGCAGGTCGACCTGAACCGGTTTTCCCCGGTATTCCAGCGTAATCCCCTTCTGTTCTCCTCGACCTTTGACTTCGATGAAGGTAAGTGCATTGAAACCTTTTTGTTCGAGGGCGGCTTTTACGGTGTCGAACCGCTCGGGTCTGATGATGGCCTGTACCATTTTCATCTCTGCACATCCGGTCAGGCCCGCTCACCATGCTGGTAGATATCAAGCCCAACGTATTCAGCTTCTTCTTGTACCCGTAATCCGATAATAATATCAACGATTTTGGCCAGCACCAGTGTTACCACAAACGCATAGACGACCGTGGCAAGAATGGCGATGAGCTGGGAAATGAACTGCCCCGAATTTCCATACAGCAGACCGGTATAATTATTCACAGCGGCGGAGGCAAAAATTCCGGTCGCCAACATCCCCCAGACACCGCTGATTCCGTGGATCGACCAGGCATCCAGACTTTCATCGATTTTCTTCTTGATTCGATAGACCATCATAGCGTAACAGAGAAAACCTGCGGTGATCCCGATCACCAGCGCGGCCCAGACATTCACATAGCCGGCCGCAGGAGTTATGGCACCCAGCCCGGCGATGGCCCCACTGACGATACCAAGCGAGCTCGGTCTACCGTAGACCCAGCTCACTCCCATCCAGGTGAGGGCTCCAGCAGCCGCCGAGATGTTCGTCACCACGAACGCATGCACGGCCAGGCCGTTTGCCGCGAGCGCGCTTCCAGCATTGAACCCGAACCATCCAAACCAGAGCATGGCAGCCCCCAGAAGTGCCAGAGGTATATTGCTCGGCTCCATGACGTCTTTTCCAAATCCGATTCGTTTTCCCATGACCAGGGTCAGCGCCAGCGCCGAGAATCCGGCACAGATATGTACCACGGATCCTCCCGCAAAGTCCAGAGCACCGGCTTTGGCGATCCATCCACCTCCCCAGATCCAGTGTGCGATAGGATCGTAGACCAGGGTCGTCCATAACAGTCCGAACACGATAAAAGCAGACAGTTTTACCCGTTCTGCAAACACGGAGGTAAGGATCGCCAGGGTTACCGTCGCAAAGACCAACTGAAACATCATATAGAGAAGGTGCGGTATGGTGGAGGATCCGCTAGGATCCACTCCCACGCCGTTGAGTCCCAGAAAATCTGCATTTCCGATGAGCCCCGATACATCGGACCCAAAAGAAAGCGTATATCCCAGCAGGGGATACTGAATGCTCACCATGGCGAAAATGATGAAACTGAGCGCGATCATGGAGATGATATTTTTGTGGCGGACCAGTCCGCCGTAGAAAAACCCCACGCCGGGAGTCATCAGCATTACCAGTGCCGTCGCAACCAGAATCCAGGCCGTATCACCCGTATCTAACATTTAGCGCCTCAGATTCTTCTTGTCTTTTTGAATACATAATATTATATATGTTGGAAAGCTATTTCCTTCTATCCCCTAGAAGGGGACCAAAAGTCGTCGGTTCAAGCACACGCTGGTGAGCCCCTCTCACCAGGTGTGCTCATTCAGGCGCACATCGAAGGGAAAACGGGAACCTGAGCCTGTTGGCTAGCGAAATAACTTTTCTCGACGTTCAGCCGCAAGGCGGAACCCATGTGAATGAAGGAGGATCGAAAATATGCAGATCTTGAATCCAAGGCTTCCGGAAGAAGCAGATCTGTCTGATGATGGGCAGGAACTTGTCACCATGAACGGGAAGATAGAGAAAAAGATGGCATGGCTCTTTCTCCCACCTAAGGAGGCAAGAAGAGAGAGCGGAACAATGGTGAACGGCGATGCCGGTGAGGTGAAGCTTCAGATCGGACCCCATCTTTACTGGATACAGCGAATACAAAGCGTTCCGGAACTCTGCCGGTTAGCGGTGCGCAGAGATTCGCTCATTCTTTACGAAGTGCTCGAAAATGATTCCCTGGGCATCAGCAATGTCGACCTCGAAGATGCCGTTCGCCAGGCAAATGGTGAACTACTCACCAATCGTGATTACCACATCTCCGATCACATTAAAAGAAAACTTCAGATCCTTTATGCACCCTGAGGAGGTGGGAAAATTTCTTCCAGGTCGTCCAAGAAAAGGAACTCGTCTGTAACACTACAGGAGATGTTCCTGTCCACCCCCATTCGACCGCCGCATCTGCGGCTTGTTTCCTGTTGCTCTTGCTGCATGCACAGCAGGATAGAAGGGTATAGCGTGGAGTGCAGGAAGTACAACACCAACGGAATCACGTTGCTGGCGATATGTGACGACTTCGAGACGAAATGAGGGGGATTTTGGACATCACCATCGAGGGAGGATTGTCATGAAAATGGTTCAGGCTATTATTCGTCCGGAACGCTTCGAGAGTGTCAAACATGCTCTGGAGGAAAAAGGTCATTTTCCTATGACCTGTACAGAAGTGAGGGGGAGAGGAGAGCAGAAAGGGATTACCCTGGAATATCGGGGAAAGAGCATCCAGGTGGATACCCTTCCCAAAATGAGGATCGAACTGGTGATCCCGGATACAGATCTGAGCCGGATCCTTGCCACCATCCAGGAAGCAGCCCGTACCGGAAAAAAGGGAGATGGTAAGATCTTTGTGTCCTCTGTGGATCGGATGATTCGGATCCGGACGGGAGAAGAATGGAATTAGCCTTTTTGGGATACCGGTGAAAGATGGACAGAACACAACGGATCTTATTTATTAGTCCGCATAATGCGGCCCGATCCCAGATGATGGAAGGATATCTTCGTTCACAGTACGGAGATTTGTACGAATCTTTCAGTGCCGGAACGGAACCTACCTCACTGAGTATTAATGCCGTGACAGTAATGGCAGAGATTGGCGTGGATATCTCCGCACAGAGATCGAAATCGCTCTATGAGGTGGATGAAAAGACGATGGACGTGGCGGTGATGGTCTGCCCCGTATTTTCATGGGCGAAAAAAATGATCCGCCACCCGTTTCCGGATCCGGGATTGTTTTTCGGATCGAACGAACAGAAGTTAAGGGGATACCGGGCGCTGCGTAACGATATAGTGAAATGGATAGATGAGGAATTTGGCAACAGGTAGACTATTTGTTCCATACAATCGTTCTTGTCGCCAGTATCCTCCAGATATCGAAGCGGAACAAAATGATAGATAACTGGTTATACCAATAGCATTTCCCCCTCTGGTCGGGAGCATGCCTCGTACCTGTATTCTTTCGAGGCTATTTCTGCGGAAGCGGGTGAAACCAAGTGGATCATTTCTGCTGTTTCAGCGCTTTTTCCATCTTCTCCCGATCAAATCCGATGATAAACTCGTCCCCAACCTGGATGATGGGTGAACCGATATAGCCGGTCTTCTCCCGTACATAGGCTCTTGCCTCTTCATCGGAGGCCATGTCTATCTCGGTGAACGGCACTCCTTTTGATGTCAGGTAGTCCTTGGCCGCCCGGCACCCATGGCATCCCGGGGTGGAGAATATCTTCACCACAGGGCCCTTACCCCAGGTCTTCTCCAGGTACCGTTCTCGACCGGAGAGGGCCTTGTACTCCCGGTATCGTATCGGGTGCTTCCGGTCATAATCCTGGTGGTATTCCTCGGCCGGATAAAAGTTCGTGTAGGGCCGGATCTCGGTCGCTACAGGCCGGGAAAATTTACCGGACGCGTCGAGCCTGTCTCGGGAAGCTTCCGCGAGGCGTTTCTGTTCCTCGTCATGGTAAAAAATCGCTGTATGGTACTGGGATCCCCGGTCCGCGAACTGCCCTCCCGCATCGGTTGGATCGATCTGGCTCCAGAAAGTATCCAGGAGAGTCTCGTAGGAGACTTTGTCCGGGTCGTAGGTCACCTGCACCGCCTCGAGGTGGCCGGTGATGCCCGAAGAGACCTCTTCGTAGGTCGGATTCTCCTTGGTTCCGCCCGCGTACCCGGAAACTACTTCCACCACGCCGTCCAGTGTCCGAAACGGGGGCTGCATGCACCAGAAGCAACCTCCGGCGAAGGTTGCCTTCTTTAACTGTTCCCTGCCTTGCTGTCTCTCCACCATCTACTGACCTCAATACTCGTCCAGAATAAAAGGGTTTCCTCACTTTCTGAATGATGAAATGAATAACCCCCAGCACGATTTTATCGGTAAAAATCAATCTCCAACGGGCTCCTCCTCCGACAGGGGCAGGATGTCGCATGCTCTCAAATGGGTTCAACTACCGGGTTGACGCTGCCTCTTCTACTTCTTCACGCTCTGGCTTGAGATGCGTTCCCGAACCCTGAACTCCACCATCCTTCTCACCAGGTCCAGGGGAAGTGGTTCATCGATAGGAAATTGCACCGCTCCTTTGGACCATGTATATGGGGACAGTTCATTCCGGAACGCTTCGATCGCCGAAGGAGTGGGATAGAATCCGATGTGATGCCGGAACGCGGCAAAGAAGACCAGGTGATGGCCATGGAGATCGAACGCAGGCATTCCGTAGCTGATGGTCTCTTCCGCTTTCGGTGCGGCCGCCTGGATGGTCGATCGCATCTGTTCCAGGAGTTTCTGGACATCAGGAGGGAACGACTGAATATATTCATCGATGGTCTGGTATTGTTTTCTCGCTGTCATCTGATCCCTTCTCCTTATCCCCCAATTGGATATCCCATCATACCCATGGAATTCTTTGCCTAGATAACCGTTCGGTTTTCCTGAACCTGATCTGCGGCAGGATCGTCTGAGGATGTCAGCATGGATCAGGCTATCCTCTCCTGGGTCAAGATATGAGGAGGCATTGCGGACGCCGAGGATCTTGGGAATGAATCTGATCGTCAAGGAAATCCAGGCTAAATCCATTCTTTCCTCCTCAAAAGTTTATCCGTACGTGATCAATCCCTATACGGGTTGCCAGCATGGCTGCACCTACTGCTATGCACGCTTCATGAAGCGGGTGACCGGACATAAGGAACCCTGGGGCGAATTCGTCGACGTCAAGATCAATGCCCCGGATCTGCTGCGCAAGCAGATACAGAGAAAGCGGCCGGAACAGGTCTGGGTGAGCGGGGTGTGTGATCCTTACCAGCCTCTGGAGGAGAAGTACCGGTTGACCCGGGAGTGCCTGGAGATCCTGGTGCGGGAAAAGTGGCCGGTGATTATCCAGACCCGTTCTCCTCTTGTACTTCGCGATGTGGATATCCTTGCCGGTACCAAAAACATCGAGGTCGGTCTCTCCATCACCACCGCGGATGACCGTATCCGGGAACTATTCGAACCCCATGCACCCGCTATCCCCGAACGATTACGAGCCCTGGGTGAACTTCACGATGCTGGTATCCGCACCTATGCCATGGTCGCTCCCATGCTCCCCGGGGCAGACGAGCTGGCCGATCTTCTCTCGGGGAAGATTGATTACCTCCTCATCGACCGGATGAACTACCATCATGCCGACCGGGTCTACCGGGAACATGGTCTCGAGTACGCCCTCTCGGATGCATTCTTTTCGCAAACAGCCCACTCACTGTCGCGGATCCCGGGTTCATAAGCTGAGATCACGGATCTCTGAAGAAATCTTCTCGAAAATGAACGGTCAGGAACGGGACGGATAGAATATCAGCATCCTTATTACGTGAGATATCGAGACGCATCATTAACAGATAGGATGGTATGCGTTCATGGCGGCCGAAAAAAAACCTGTCCTCCTTTTTACAACCTATAAATTTAGGACCGGAACGAATCTTTCCATTCGACGGGGCCCCCAATGGGCATCGAAAATTGACGTGGGAGATACCATCTGGCTGCAGTCCCGGGAGGGAGGGGAACGGCGGAAAGCTCTCGTGACCGGAATAAAAGTAAAACGCTTCCGGGACATCCGGGAACAGGACCTTTCCATGGAGCACGATCCCCAGTGCCGGACCTGGAACGGCCTCTCCACCACCATGAAGAAGCTTTTCGATGATTTCGACGAAACGGAGATCGTCACCATGGTCTACTTTACGCCAGAGGAAGAATAAGACGTATTCTCAGGGCCGGAGAACATCGCATCATTCCCGAGGTTCACCAGACAATTTTTAAGAAGGGGATTCTGCGGAATACATACTGGGTCGCGGCAAAGCATATCGGGACGCAGATGATGCAGAGAACGAACCATTTGGCGATAGGGTACAGAACCACAGAACCGAGAAGGAGAGCGACTCCGACCAGGATCATGGGATGAAACATATAGACGGCATATGAGTTTTTCGA
>JBAIXL010000012.1:0-3947 GCA_037916685.1 Methanolinea tarda | reverse complement strand
GATTGCGGAAACGGTGCAGGATGTATGATCAGCCCTCAGATCCTGACGGAATTGGGGGTTCAGGTGATCCCCTGTAACTGCAATCCGTCCGGGAGATTCTCCCGGCCTTCGGAACCCCTTCCCGGACTGGTACCGTATCTCTCCGAATTTGTACGGAATGAGAACGCAGGCTGCGGAATTATTCACGATGGAGATGCAGATCGGATGATGGCGCTGGATGGGAAGGGATCCTGGATATCCGGAGATCATCTCCTCATGCTGTTTGCCTCATACCTGGGTAAAAAGGAGGTGGTAACCACGATGGATGCGTCCATGGCCATTGAAGGGATCGCCACTGTCCGCAGAACCCCGGTAGGAGACGCGTACGTGTCGGAACAGCTGCGCGAATGGGGATCTTTTGGGGGAGAACCCTCGGGGACCTGGATCTTTCCGGAGGTCTCGCTGTGTCCCGATGGAATCTACGCCGCGGCCCTCTTCTGTGAGATCGCCACCGAATGGGATATCACAGAAGAGATCAGTCGCATGCCCCATCTCTCCATGCTGAGGGCATCGATCTCCACCGATCTTCAGGGAGAGGTCCTTTCCGACCTCGGAGCCCAAAAGGCCACCGATGGGATACGGATAGAAAAAGACGGAGGCTGGATGCTGATACGTGCCAGTGGTACCGAACCCAAGATTCGCATCACTGTGGAAGGGACCACACCAGCCAAGGCCAAACAGCTCCTCCGGGGCGCCGAGACCCTGGTAAAGAAGGAGATTAAGAAGGTCAGGGGAATCGCGTCATGAAATGTGTCATTCTTGCGGCCGGAGAGGGCAAGAGAATGAGACCGCTCACCTCTCAGGTCCCTAAAGTGATGATTTCGGTGGCAAACCGTCCGATGGTCGAGCATCTCATCGGGGCGATCCGGGAGACGGGTATAGAGGAGATTCTTCTCGTGGTGGGATATGGCGAGGAATGGGTGCGCCATTATTTCGGGGACGGGAGTCGGTGGGGGGTATCCCTCCGGTATGTCACGCAGCGCCACCAGCGGGGAACCGCCGATGCACTTCGCTCGGTCGACGGCTTGATTCGTGATCGTTTCCTTCTCCTGAACGGCGATATGCTCCTTAAAACGAAGAATCTGGCCGAGTTAATCGCATCGGAAGCCCCTGCCATGGCCACCTACCACTCCGACCATCCGGAAGAGTATGGGACGGTTACGGTGGAGGATAACCGGGTGGTGTCCTTGCATGAAAAGGTGTCCCCGCCACCCACGAACATCATCAACGCGGGGGCGTATCTGCTCGATGAGGATATCTTTGAACTGGTCAGAAACCTGAGGGTGTCCGAACGGGGAGAGTATGAACTCACGGATGCACTTCGAGTGTACATCGAGAGAAATGAACTCCACTCGTTCCCCCTAGAGTACTGGTGCGATATCGGATATCCCTGGGATCTGCTGAGCGCAAACGCGTCTCTTCTGGAAGATATGGAACCGCGCCAAGAGGGAATGGTGGAGGAAAACGTCACCCTGAAGGGTGCCGTCAGCATCGGAGTGGGAACGGTGATCCGATCCGGTACCTACATCGAAGGCCCCTGCATCATAGGAAAGGATTGCCGTATCGGGCCTCATACGTATATCCGTGGTTCCACCTCCATTGGAGATTCCTGTCATATCGGTCACTGCACAGAGGTGAAAAATTCGGTGATCCTCGAACACACCAATGCCCCTCATTTCAATTACATCGGGGACAGTGTCATCGGAAGGGGCTGCAACCTCGGTGCAGGAACCAAGATCGCCAATCTCCGGCATGATCGGAATACCGTTCGGATCGGTGTGAACGACACAAGAAGGGTGAAATTCGGTGCGGTGATAGGCGATAACGTGCAATTTGGTATTAACTGTTCGGTGAATGTGGGATCCATGGTGGGAAGCAACTCGCGATTCGCTCCCGCGACGCTGGTAGATGGTCAATATGGAGATGCAAGCACGATCAGGTGAGAAATGACGCAGGCAGTAATCCTTGCGGCCGGGGAGGGCAGCCGGATACGGCCCCTGACCTGGAGCCGGCCGAAGTCGATGATTCCGGTGGCCAACGTGCCCATCATAGGGCACGTGATCCATTCGCTTCTGGAAAACGGGATCCGTTCCATCATTGTGGTGGCCGGTTACCGCAAAGAGCAGGTGATGAGCTATCTGAACACCCTGGATCTTCCTATTGAGGTGGTCATCCAGGAAAAGCAGCTGGGCACCGCTCATGCCCTTCAGTGTGCAGAATCAAAGATTCAGGAGGATTTTTTGGTGCTTCCCGGTGATAACTGGATCGATCCCGTATCCATCGGGAAAATCATGGGTGAACGGAACGCCATGCTGGTAAAGGAACACGAACGCCCCGCCAATTTCGGAGTGGTGGAGATCGAGAACGGGATGGTGACCCGAATCGTGGAAAAACCGGCGATTGCCCCCACCATGACCGTGAGCACCGGCATTCTCTCTCTGACAAAACGATTTTTCCAGCATATCGAAACCACTGAAATTCCGGACGCCCTCACCCTGATGATCGAGCGGGGGGAGTGTATCAAGGCCATTCATGCCGAAGACTGGCAGGATGCCATCGTTCCCTGGGATGTTCTCTCTGTAAACACCCATCTGTTGAAACGCATCACCTCACGGTATGAGGGAACGGTGAGCAGAAATGCGATCATCCGTGGCGCGGTACGGGTGGGTAAGGATACCCTCATACACCCGAATACCGTAATCCAGGGTCCGGTGATCATCGGAGATTCCTGTGAGATCGGTCCTCAGGTAAGCATTATGCCCTATACCAGCATCGGTGACCGTGTGCGGGTAGAGTCCCATTCCCATATCGCGGGATCTTTGATCATGGATGACACCCGGATCAGTTCGCATTCGGCTATACGGGATACGGTGCTGGGGGAAGGATGCGAATGCGGAGACCATGTATCTACCTGGCCATCGTCCACCATCTTCGACATCCAGGGAGAACTCTGGAAGGCAGAATTCGGGGCGGTAATCGGAGACCGGGTGAAGGCCGGGCCGTTTACCGTCTTCAAAAACTGCGTGGTGGGGAACAACGTGACCATCCAGGGAGGGAGGGCGATCACTTCGGTGATCCAGGACGGATCGCTGGTGATGTGAAGGATGTGCGGGATCTTCGGTTACGCGGGATATCGCACCGCCGCACCGGTGCTGGTGGAAGGCTTAAAAAAGCTTGAGTACCGCGGGTACGACTCCTATGGCGTCGCAACCCTCGACTCCCACCTGGAGGTTCACAAGAGACAGGGAAAGATCTCCGAGAAAGAAGGAGACTTTCCGAAGCTTCCCGGGTCTCTTGGCATCAGCCACACCCGCTGGGCCACGCATGGCGTACCCAATGATCTGAACGCTCACCCACACCTGGACTGCACCCGAAAAATTGCCGTGGTCCATAATGGGGTCATTGAAAATTATTTCGCGCTGAAGAAGGAGCTGATCGGTGCCGGTCACACCTTCGTATCGGACACCGACACCGAGGTCGTCGCGCATCTCATCGAATCTGTGTACCAGGGAGACCTGTACCAGGCTGTGACAGACAGCATACGCCGCTTGGAGGGATCCTACGCACTCCTGGTGCTGGCAGAGAACGAACATCGCATCATTGCCGCACGCAACAAGAGTCCCCTGGTGCTCGGAATCGGGGATGGGGAGATGTTCGCTGCGTCCGACGTGGCCCCTCTCCTGGATTACACCGAGCGAGTCATAGTGATGGAGGATGAGGACGTCGCCATCATCACACCACAAGATATCCGCGTGGAGCATGGGGGAGCCGCCGTAAATCGTCCTGTGGAAAGAGTCTCCTGGCATGCGGATGAGATCAAGAAGGGCGGGTTTGAACATTTCATGCTCAAAGAGATCTATGAACAACCCAGGGTCTTTTTCGAGACGTTCCGGGCGGCGAGGGACGAA
>JBAIXL010000011.1:0-1712 GCA_037916685.1 Methanolinea tarda | reverse complement strand
ATAGGTTTGATCAAATTTGTAGCATCGTTCTATCACATCACCGTTACTCACCCCTTTGGTGATAGTGGGTACATGGTCATGGATTTCGTCATCGGTACGTATCGACAGAATCGATCTCCGAGGATCTTCCGAATTGATTCACCGAATGAGTGCGCAGCTCACCTATCATCCCTTCAACACACGATCGGAGAGTGTTGGCAAAATAGTTCGAATGTTAAGGGCTGGACTACCCCATCATTCCGGGTTTCCAGATTCCCACCGGATTGCCCTCGGAATCGCTCAAGATCGCGATTCTACCCACATTTGGGATATCCATGGGAGGTCGAATCACTTGTCCACCGTTCTTTTCCGCTTTTTTTAAGACCGCATCCACATCGTCCACCATAGCATAGACCAGTATTCCGGATTCCGCCATCATCCGTTTGTACATCCCCCCCATGCCGAGAGTTCCCTCCATAGGGTCGCCCGTAGTAACGTCGTAGTATTCCATGGTCATCCCCGGGGTTTTCGTCGGTTCGATCTTCCATCCTAGAACAGCTTTGTAGAACTTGGTGGCTCGTTTAACATCGTCAACCGGAACTTCGAAATATGCCAGATTGGTCATAGATACGAACAGAGCCCGGCCACCCCAATTAATGTTACGCCCTGTAGGTTGGGTGGAATGAATTTAGTCAAGAAGGATATTGTGATGCTCAGGGGTTTTCGCAGGAACAATAATTCTTCGGCTCCCAAATCCCGTGCATGTTTTCCTCGTAATTCCAAAAAATGTTAAAAGGGCATATGCCAAGGCTATCGAATATTCCTTCGCCAAATTCTGGAATAAGGGGATGATCTGCCCGCATCGTTCTTTCAGTTTAAAAAAAGTGTTCAGAGCTAACAGGGCACTCGAACGAAGGGCGAGCCTACGAACGAAGCGGTCAGACGATCCTCTCGTTCATTGTACTGGATCTCCCGCGTTGCCCCTCCCACGTAGGTGAGGGTCACCAGGTCTGTGGACGGATCCATGGTCCATAAAAAGCCCGTCACGCTGTTCTGGAGTTGGCGACCCGTCTTATCCGAGGTAAAGGTCTGGTTGATATTACCCATACTGTCCCGCTGGAACTGCCAGATCTGGGTGACCGTCAGATTCTCTCCCGTGCCGGTCCAGCCATCATCCTCCCGATACCCCCCCGAATCTTCTCACTGAGCAGGCCGGGAATATGGTCGCGATTCTCCCGCGTTATGAGTATCACCTCCGCATCAGGACGGTGTTTGATCGTCTCCATCTTCGCGTTCCCGTGCAGGGCGATCGTCGCAAGTAGAGGCACCGGGCCATCGAGCAGTGTCTCGATTAGAATACGGAACTGCGTGGACATCCACTCCATTTTTCCGATTTCGTCGATGACGATCAGACGATGAAGGGAGGCATCGAAGGTGAGGGTGGCAAGGAAACGATCAAAACTCTCTACATCCACGCCGTAACGCCCCACCCGGGGCCCTTTCGTCCTGTGCACGTGGGCGAGGACACCTCGTTCGCCTTCCAAGGACACCAGCGCAAACCCCTGCCGGATGCTGCCCTCCCGGATTTCCTCGGTATAGAAACCGGTGGGAGACAGGTCGGCCAGTCCTTCGATTACCGCCTGTATCACCGTGGTTTGCCACTGCCCGGAGATCCGGTGAGAAGGAAGTTCTTGCGGAGCATGCAGATCATCCGAGTATGAATGCAGTCGGTA
>JBAIXL010000010.1:0-1891 GCA_037916685.1 Methanolinea tarda | reverse complement strand
CTATGATGGGCGCATTTAAAACCTGCTCCAGGGTAATCTCTCGCTGAAAGTGGGCCTTAGAATGGAGCGATCCGTTGTAGTGATTCTTCACCTCGATCATCCCGATGATCTTCTTTCCTTCCTCTGCATTTAGCCCATACTTGTCAAAATACTTGGTGGCCATCATGGCAAAAGTGCTTGGAGCCGTCCGAGTGAATCCTCTATAGGTGCTCATGCCGTCGGGATATTTTCCGGTGCTCACCTGGGTCGCGGGCAGGCCGCTGTATCCGGTGTCCTTGAACTTCTCAGCGCCCAGGACGAGAACGATATCATAAATGCCCGCCGCTACACCGTAGCAGGCGTTCCGGAATGCATCCGACCCCGTCGCACAGGCATTCTGGGTCCGGGTAATCGGAATATAGCTCAATTTCAACGGTGCCGCGAGGGCCTGACCGGTCTCTCCGGAGGAGTCCGTCCCGAACCAGGCTGCCTCGATGTCCTTCGGTTCGATTCCGGCATCCTGGTAAGCTTCGTAAGCCGCATCCACAATCATGTCATCCAAACTCAGATCCCAATTCTCTCCAAACCTAGTACATCCCATCCCGATGATCGCAACGCGATCCTTGATGCTTCCCATCTCCTTCCCCTCCCTTCTCTGACAGGTTTGATGATATTATCCAGCCGGGCGGCACTTCCACCAGTAATTGTGAATGCCCCCCTGCTTCCCGATCTTGCGAAACGTCATCTCCACCGGCATCCCGACCTTGACCTCTTCCACCGAGCGATCAGTCATGTCGCACAGAATACGCCCCCCCTGGGAAAAGTCCACGGCGCAGATCGTCGTGGGCGGGTCGATGCTGGCGGCCAGGTTGTCATGGCTGAAGGTAAAAACCGTACCTATCTCCCGAGCGAAGCGATGGGGCTCAAACTGGTCTTTGGTCTTGCAGTTGATACAGACCCGCTGCGCGGGATACTGGATTGAACCGCAAGATTTGCATTTCACCCCGTAGAGGCCGAGCCCTCCTTTGTTGTCTCGCCACAGGGCGACGGCCGAGGGGGAAATGGGTTCGGGCCGGGCCGCGGGCTGTACCGGAATAAGCCTGCGCCACCGGGCGTACTTCTCATAATTCCCCACGACACGCTTCCGGGCCAGGTGCCCTTTCACTCCCCGCCGGCCGCGCAGGTTTTCGATCTCCTCGGTAACCCCGAGGATCAACACATCGCAACCGTTGCTGTAGCTGGCCAGGAGGATTCGATCGCCGGATTTGGCTTCCTCCAGCGCCGCGACCAGGGATAGCATGACCGAAGCTGTCCCGGTGTTCCCCACCGTTTCCGAAAGAATGTCCTGCACCTGCGTCTTGGGATTAAACCCCAGTTTCGTAGCGATAGAAGCCGCCTGTCGGGAGTTGGGGGCGTAACAGACAAATTTGGCAAAGTCCTTCACCGTCATGTGGTATTTCTTCAGCGCCGCGGAGACCGCCTCCGGAATGACTTTCTCGTACCCCTTTTCACGCACGAATCGTTCCTCCCACACGTTGACGAAAAGGTCCTCCTCTGACCTCCACACATCAATCATCTCGTTGGTCAGGGTGTAGCTGCCCTCGACCGCCACCGCCACCCTCGTATTTCCGATCAGAAAAGCAGCCGCTCCATCTCCCAAGGACATCTCGTTTTCTCCGTTGGGATATCCTAGACGGGTGTCCGCACCACAAACCAACACGCTACCGGAAGAGCCCGCGCGGACCGCGTCTAAGGCCGCCATCATGGCACTTGTCCCCGCCCGCAGGGAATTGCCGAAATCCACGGTGAAGGTCTCCCGCCGCAAATCTACGGCCGTCGCGACGATCGCCGCAGCCTGTTTCTCCCTATACGGAGACGTGGTGGATGCAAAATAGAGCCCGTCAATCCCCTG
>JBAIXL010000009.1:0-3513 GCA_037916685.1 Methanolinea tarda | reverse complement strand
ACCGCGATCAGCTCGGCAGCGGTGACGGATCCCTGACCACCTCTGCCGTGTATGCGTAATTCCTTCACAAAAATCCTCTCTTAATTTTACATGATTAATTGATATAAATATGAGTATAGAGATAGGGGTGCCCAATATTTTCTTCGGGGAGGAAGATATAAGGAGAAAAATGATTGATGATTCCTGACGATTTTACGCAAAATCTTTGATCCGGCTCTGGCGTTTTCCTCCGGCCCGGTTGAACTTATCCGTGGCGATTTTCTGGTGTGCCCGAGCCCGTGCATTCAGGGGATCGATGTGAAGAACCTGTTCATAACACTCCATCGCTTCCTGGAAAAATCCTTTCCGGCACAGCGCAGTCCCCTTTCCCTCCAGGGAATCGATATCCGTGGGTTTCATGAGAATCGTTCTGTCAAAACAGGCAATCGCATCGTCATAGTTCCCCTCTGAATAATACGCCCTTCCTTTCTCGGTCCAAATCGAGGCCACATCCCCGGACTGTACCGCGATCGCCCGGTCAAAGCATGCATGCGCCTCGGAATAACGACGCAACGTCGCGAGTAGGTGTCCTTTGTTCTTCCATGCATCCGCGTAACCCGGGTCGAGCTGTACCGCACGGGCGAAACTCGTCTCCCCTCTGGCATATTCTTTTATAAAAAAGGCTGCAAGTCCGAGGTTATTCCACGCAACAGAATTTTCCGGATCGAGCTGCGTCGCCCGCGAATAGAAAGAAATCGCTTCTTCCGGAAGATGGTGATCCATACACGCGTCTCCTTCGCTGATCAGGCCTGCCACGGCTCCGGTCTTCCGACGTTTTCCATCAAGGGCTCCCAACACTGACACCCTATGTCAAATGCCTACCGGCGGAATCATAATTCTTTGGATTCGCCCTTCATCCCTGTTTCTCGGTGGCAAGTGTAGCCCAGATGAAGGGGGCCCCTGTGCATCAGGTTTCAGACTGAAGGCCGGGTCCTTCGGGAGGTGCGCGGTAGAGGCTCCACCCCGAGCCCCAGGATCTCTCTTTTTCCCTGGAATACATCGGACGCGATCCGTGCGAGCCCCAGTGCCGCACACCATTCGTCATAGACCGCTACCGGTCGGTTTAGCAGCCGCTCGATCTCCGGAGCCACCGCCCCTGCGACCGAGCCGGATAGTGCCACCGTCGCCACAGGGTTGAGGACGCGCAGGGCGGCGCATTCCATGGCCGCGAAGAGCGCAAGAGCCGCATTTCGGGCCGGTGCAGGGAGCGTGTAGCGCACTCCCGCGTGCTGGAACGCTTCATTCGCAGTCATCTCACCCTCATCGATCTTGCGGATGGCATTCACATCTATCGCACCGTGCAGTGTGCCGGGGGCGAAAATACAGGCATCGAGAGCGCCCACGAGATGTCCGTCACTGACCAGGATGGTGACGGTATTGGAGCTGATATCGGAGATGATCACATTCTCTCCCTGATCATGCACCACTTCATACGCGATCCCCACCTTTTCCGGGCTTGCCTGATGCGAATATACATCGAACCGGGGATCCGTGGGGGAACCCCG
Source organism: Methanolinea tarda (assembly GCA_037916685.1). Classification (GTDB taxonomy): domain Archaea; phylum Halobacteriota; class Methanomicrobia; order Methanomicrobiales; family JACTUA01; genus JAJRCM01. The sequence continues at coordinate 1,969 of JBAIXL010000009.1, read as the reverse complement.
ATGAAGGCCCGGGATCACTACCGCGGGGAGTCCCGACTGAGCAATCTCATCGAACACGCGTGTTCCACCCCCGATATGCTTTCCTGCCCCTTCGCGGCTTACGATTCCGCGGTTCTGCACTCTTTCGATGGGAGTGATGCGGGTGATCGCATCCCCCATGGAGTAACTGACGGCAATTCCGCGGATGGACGACAGCGGCCCCAACCGGGTCAAGTCGGCATAGGAAAAATTCCGTGCGTTTTCACGGGAAAGTTTGAATTCCTTCTCACCATTTGAGAACCGTATGGCGGTGGTACCATGATCGATGCCGATGTACATGCCTCTGTTCAGATTGTATCAACCGGGGGATAAGCGCATAGGTCCGATTTCCGCATGTCGGGATTGGATATAGCAGGTTTACCCGCCGCCAATTACCAAGATGGCTGTAACGGACACGATTTGCCCTGCGGAAACCCGATCATTGAGGTGTTTCCATTATACACAAGGGAGGTTTGATACGAATGGCGTACCAGTATTGTGGTATGTTCAGTGTGGTGACGGGTGGATGCGGATTTATCGGGTCACATCTGGTAGACACCCTGGTCAGACGCGGGGATACCGTTCTGGTGATCGATAATCTCTCCACCGGGGAGGAAAGAAACATCCGATCCCTTCTCTTATCCGGAAAGGTGGAGCTGTTGCCCACCGACCTGCTGCAGGAAGGATGGCAGTCCAGAATTGCAGGAGCCCGCCGGATGTACCACATCGCCGCGGACCCGGATGTCCGGGAGAGCGCCCATCACCCGGAATCGCCTCTCGCCAACAACCTGGTGGCCACAGCCCGGGTGCTCGAGGCTATGCGCCAGCAAGGGGTTCCGGAACTGGTCTTCACCTCAACCTCCACCGTGTATGGAGAGGCCAGGGTCATACCCACTCCCGAAGATTATGCACCCCTGGAACCCATCTCCGTATACGGAGCCACCAAGCTCGCCGCAGAAGCCCTGATATCCTCGTACTGCCACTCGTTTGGCATGAAGGCCTGGGTGTACCGGTTTGCCAATATCATCGGAGAACGCTCCAACCACGGGGTGATCTGGGACTTCATGCAGAAACTCCGTGCCGATCCTCATCATCTCGAGATCCTGGGAGATGGACGCCAGAGCAAATCGTATCTCGAGGTACACGCCTGCGTGGATGCCATGCTGTTTGCGGTCGAGCATGCACGGCAACCGTTCAATGCTCTGAACATCGGTTCAGAGGACTGGATTGATGTACAGAGCATCGCCGATATCGTGGTTCAAGAAATGAAATTGTCGGATGTCCGCTATCGGTTTACCGGAGGAGAACGGGGGTGGGTAGGGGATGTTCCCCGTATGCGGCTGTCTGTCGAAAAGATGAAGGCGCTGGGCTGGAAGCCCCCAATCACCTCTCGCGAGAGCGTGATCGCGTCGGTCCGCGCATTGCTGGAGACGTGAAGGCGTGGATCCCCTTTCTCCGTTCTCCATCCTCTTTCTCGGGGCGACCCCGTTCTTCGAAGCCCGTTATGCAATCCCCTTTGCCGTGTTGCAGGGATATGCACCGATGGAAGCATACGCCCTTGGGGTGCTCGGTAACCTCCTGCCCGTGATCCCCCTTCTCCTGCTACTGGATCCGGTCTCCCGTGCCCTGAGCGATCGGTATATCTCCTTCCGACGTTTTTTTGACTGGTTGTTCGAACGCACCCGGGCCCACTCCGACCGATTTGAGCGATGGGGGACTCTTGCTCTGTTCCTCTTCGTAGCGGTCCCCATTCCCACCACCGGTGCCTGGAGCGGATGTGCGGCGGCCTTTGTCTTCGGGATTCGCTTCCCGCCAGCGCTGGCGGCCATCGCCGCGGGAACCATGGTCGCGGCCCTGATCACCACCCTGCCCATTCTGGGATTCACCTCGATCATGGGGGTCTCATGAAGTATCTGCTGCTTCTCGGCGATGGAATGGCGGATGAACCGCT
>JBAIXL010000008.1:0-6254 GCA_037916685.1 Methanolinea tarda | reverse complement strand
TTTCCAGATCCTACCTATAAAGGATAATGTTCAAGCAGCCGGCATACTGGGCCGCCTGGTCCCTGACCATCGCCTGTATTCTCATCTCCCCCTACATACAGCCGGGCTGGGTGCTCTCCATCATCGTTATCCTCTTCTCGGTGACCCTCTTCCTCATTCCGGAGACCAAGTATGCCTCCATCTCGTTCATCATCCTCGCGGCCCTGTACGGCACCGGATGGTTACCCCTGTTCATCTTCGCCACCACCATCGCGATCATCGTGAACGGAGAGGGTGCCTACCGTGCCCTCAAGAATACCTCCTACGGATATCCCGCCTATATCGGGGCCGGATTTGCCGGGGCCTTCCTGGTGATGATCTATTTCCAGCACATTGTTCCTCTCATCGCTCTGCTCGGGGTGGTGGTCGCGGTCTTCTTCAAGTCGGCCCTGCAGGATCAGGTGGATATCCTGATGATCGAGGGTCTCGGTGTGGCCATGACCATGTACTTCTTTGATGAACTGAACTACCAGGTCGATCTCACCATCATCCTTCTGGCCGCGATCGTCGCCTTCTCCTTTGGTTTCCTCTCCCATCGTTTTCGGGTGATGGACATGAGCGGACTCTTCAGCAGCGCCCTGATCGGCATCATCCTGATCGCGTTCACCCGGGATGTGCGCTGGTTCATCATCATGCTCACCTTTCTGATGCTCGGTTCCGTCGCCACGAGATACAAGTACAATTACAAGCTCTCCCTGGGAAGCGCCCAGGGACACGGAGGAAGACGGGGATATTACAACGTCTTTGCCAACGGGCTGGTCGCCACCGCCGCGGCGATCCTGTTCGGGATCACCCAGCACCCCATCTTTACCGCGATGTTTCTGGGAAGCGTCGCCACCGCCGCGGCGGATACGGTGGCCGGAGAGGTGGGGATGACCCGCAGTAACCCCATCCTGATCACCACCCGGAAGCCGGTGCCGCCGGGCACCAATGGAGGGATCTCCTTTGCCGGGGAGATCGCGGGACTGGTCGCGGCGATGGCGGTGCTGGGAATTGCCTTCGGCCTGGGGGTGAGTAATCTGCCCATGCTCGCCATCGGGGTGACCGCGGGGTTCATCGGGACGAACATCGACAGCCTGATCGGGGCCACCCTGGAGAACCAGGGGCTGATTGGTAACGCCGGGACCAACCTGCTCGCCACGCTCTTCGGAGGACTGGTCGCCGCGGTATTCTACTATTATATGATGTGATCCGCCGACGGATCCAGGACTTTGGTGGTCCGACCAATTCACCCAATCCCGATACCTGAGGACGGATCCGATCGCAGACCGGTGTCCCTGACGGTGGTTACGAAAGATATATCCGGTATTGTCCCGTCGTTTCTTATTAAAAAAAGAGACCGGATCAGTATTTGTACCAGCGACCCTTTTCATCGTATTCGCCCACCGTCGGTACGGCGGGTGCATCGATCGTATACCGACGGAAGAAGCAGGCCTTGTAGACATAAAATAGGGTCACGCTGAAGGTGATCCCGACCAGGTAAAAGACGGCGCTGATCATCACACCGGCCGGGCCCAGTGCGGTCATGATGGACTCGGGGGTGATGGCCTCACCGAGAGTGAGGTTCATCGTCAGGGGCTCCAGTTGGGGTGCGAACACGATCGACCAGAGAATCACCAGCACAAGGGTGATTCCGATCAGGATCAGGACGTTCACCACCAGGAACAGCACGACGGAAAATCCCCGGTAAGTGACGAACTCCACACTCCTGCGCAGCGAATCCAGGACCTTGCGGTCCTCAAATACGACGGCCGTATCGTAAAAGAGAGTGAAATAGACGATGGGAACCAGCACTCCGAGGAGGGTAAAGGGCAGCACCGTGGAGTAGATTCCCATGCCCAGAAGGGTGAGGGGCACCACCAGGGCGATCATGGTGAAAATGGCGGCGAACACGATCACCAGAGTCGCCAGCAGGATGCGGAAGTAGAATTTTTTCCCTCCCTCGACCAGGGTCGAAGGGGATCCTTCCTGCCGGAGCACCATCTGCAGGATCCCTCCGATGAAAAAGGGGAGCACGAGCAGCTCGAGTACGGTCACCCGTTCCGAGAAGAACACGCCCCCAAAGAACTGGATGACCAGGGTCCCGGCGCCGAGCACCCCCGCGACCAGTCCGACCAGAAAGAGGAGCGGATACCGGCGAAGGATCCCCAGGGCTTCCCGAAGAGTCTCCAGAACCATGTTACCGGTTCCTCGGCATGGCGACAATTTCCCGTACCTGGAGATCAAAAAACGATGCAGTGTGAGAGGGCCGTATTACGCTGACCGTATCCGCCCCACTCATGGTTCCTCCTACCGCGATCACCTCTTCCGAAGGGGTGATCACTCCCTGGTCCGTGGCGATCAGGACACATTCCACCGCCACTTTCAGGCCGGGAGCGATCACCCGTCGCAGGGCTTCTGCCACCGCCTCGGTCCGGGAACCCCCACCCACGCGGGAGGAACGGGAGAAAGAGCGTTCCAGTCCCGAGAGCGGGTGGGTGCCCGTAACGATCCTCGCCCCTTCCTTCCGCAGAGTGGCCGCATGCCGGGCATCAAACTCCCAGACCCCGGGTTCCGAGAATCCCACCGCATGACTCACCACCACCAGGGAAAGGCCGGTTCCCCGGATTCCCTCCAGGAACTTCATTGCGGTTGCCCCGGAGGTACTTGCCACCACGAGCGTGTGAATCCCGAGATCCCGGGCTCTTTCTACGGCGCAACGAACACAGTCGTCCGTATTCCGGGGCCCGGGAGCATCGAAGTAATATATCTTTTTCATCGTGCAGCTCATGATCTCTAGTATTTGCGTGCGAAACCACTTAAAAGGAGACAGCTATGATCACGGTGGCACTTGCGGGTAAACCGAACTGCGGGAAATCAACTTTTTTCAAGGCAGCGACCATGGCCAATGTGGAGATCGCGAATTATCCGTTCACCACCATCGATGCGAACCACGGAGTCGCCTATGTGCGGACCACCTGCCCCTGCAAGGAGTTACAGATCCCCTGCGGGCAGTGCCAGGACGGAGTCCGTTTTGTTCCGGTGGGTATGATCGACGTCGCCGGCCTGGTTCCGGATGCGCACAAAGGCCGCGGCCTGGGAAACCAGTTTCTGGACCACCTGCGGGCGGCGGACGGGATCATTCACGTGGTGGATGCCAGTGGAGGTACCGATGCCGAGGGAAACCCGGTTCCGGTCGGCACCCACGATCCTCAGGAAGATATCCGTTTCCTCTATACCGAGATGACCATGTGGCTGTACGGGATCCTGGAGAAGCATTGGGCGAAGATACAGCGGACCGCCCAGACCGGCAATTTCTCACCGGCCGCGGCGATTGCCGACGTGTTCGCAGGCCTGGGAATCACCCTTGATCATGTTCACCAGGCAGAAATGGACAGCGGGGTGAACCTGAAAAAGATCTCAGACCGCGACCTGATCGAATTCTGTGGGCGACTCCTGCGGGTGGCCAAGCCGATGATGCTGGTAGGAAACAAGGTGGATCTGGCTCCTCCGGCCCTCCTGGAGAAGCTGCGATGCGAGTCCATGACCTTTGCCAGTGCGGCCGCGGAGCTGGCCCTGCGGGCCGCGGCGACCGGTCACCTGATCACCTATCTTCCGGGGGATCCGACTTTCTCCATACCGAATCCCGATGTGCTCAGCCCGGCCCAGAGGAACGGGCTCGCGAAAATCTCCGAGTTCATGAAGGCCAACGGGGGAACCGGAATCCAGACTTCCATCAATCGGGCGGTGCTGGACATGCTGGACCTGATCATCGTTTACCCGGTCGAAGACGAGAATAAGTTCTCCGACCGGCAGGGCCGCGTCCTGCCGGACGCCTTCCTGATGAAAAAGGGCTCTACCCCCCGGGATCTTGCTCATCGCGTGCATACCGATATCGGGAAGGGATTCCTGTATGCGATCGATGCTCGTACCAAGATGCGGATCAAGGAGAGTTATCCCCTCAAGCAGGGAGATATCATCAAGATCGTGAGCACCGCGAAATAATCTCCCGTATACTTTGCGGCCGTATCATGGTACCGGCAGGATACGCCTCAACGAAAGGATTCGCGTTTGAGCCTGTTGGGCCCCCCTTACCGGGTCTGCATCACATCTCGATGCGGGTGACCACGCCATGGAGTTTCTCGGGAGGCAGTTTATAGAATTGGACAAAGGTGGCCGACAGGCGCTTGATGATCGCATAGATCCTCCAGATGGGGTGGATGGTGACGATGTCTTCAAGACCGTAAAAGATGGTCTTTTCGTCGATCCCCGCATATTTTAACAGCTTCACGATGTCGAAGACCTGCATGTATCCGGCATTGATCTCGTAGACCCGGAGTCCCGGAGCAAGGTTTTCCTTGAATTCTCCAGTTATCCCGAACGGATAATCCCGGATATTGATGGAGATGATGATGTTGTCCTCGTAGACGATGTGGTTGTTAAACATGGTGAGGGCGATATACGGGGGCATTCGGTTTACGTCCCGGGCAAAGTACAGGGCGGTGCCCGGGATCTTGGTCATGTGAGGATACAGCTCGTTGTAGGTGCCCAGGAAGGCATTCAGCGGCACGGGTTTCAGGACTTCATAGATCCGCTGTTGCCCGAACGTGAAGATGATGATCACCGAGAAGGGAATAAAGGCCAGAATTAGGGACCAGTATCCCCCTGCAGGAATCTTGGTGAAGTTTGCGAGAAGGTAGAGTCCGGTAACCCCCGTCCCGATCAGGGCAAATACGATTTTGATATACTCACGCCGTTTCACAAAGATCCAGATGATCAGAATGCCGGTCACGGCCATGGTCCCCGTCACCGCCAGTCCATAGGCCGCCGCGAGGCGTGCCGATTCCTTGAATTCGTATATGATGAACAGGACCGCAAACAGCAGGAGCCAGTTGATCACGTCGATATAGATCTGGGATCGGAGCTCGGCCGAGGTATAATCGATACGCATGATCGGAAAGATGCGGGTCATGATCCCCTGATAGACAATGGAGAATAGCCCGCTGATCATGGCTTGAGAGGCAATCACCGTGGCGATGATCGAAAGCAGAAGAAAGGGAATATACAGGATGTGTGCCTGGGAAAACACCATCTCGAAGAGGATCGTGCGGACACCCGGGTGGGTGAGAACAAACGCCCCCTGTCCCAGGTAATTTAACACCAGTGCGACGAACACGATTCCCCATGCCTGCCGTATGGGCTGATTCCCCAGGTGTCCCATGTCCGCGTAGAGAGCCTCGCCCCCGGTGGCACACAGGATCACGGAGGAGAGAATGACGAACGAGCCGGCAATCCCGTTGGCAAACAGAAACTGAATCCCCAGAAGAGGATTGAAGGCAACCAGAACCTGGGGGGCATAGATCAGGCCCGCGATTCCGGAAAGGGCGAGCGCCGAGAACCAAACGACCATGATGGGGCCAAATGACCAGGCCACCCGTTCGGTCCCACTTCGCTGGAAGGCGAACAGGGCGATCGCGATGACGGCCGCGATCAGGATCAGCAGACCCTGCCCGGTCTCGGAAAAACCGGGGATGAGCAGGATTCCCTCTACCGCAGAGAGGATACTGATGGCAGGGGTGATCACGCCGTCACCCATGAAGAGCGAGATCGCGACGATCGACATGAAAAAAACGACGGCTGAACTCTTCCGGGAAGAGAGAAGGGGATTCAGGATTTCCCGAAGCACGATGGTGCCTCCCTCTCCCTTCTTACCCAGGCTCATCGCGAGCCAGCTATACTGAATCGTGACCAGGATGATCAGGGTCCAGATGACCAGAGACAGCACCCCGATCACATTGGTCAGTGTGGGTGCAATCAGCAGAAAGACCACAGTCAGAGTATAGATGGGGCTGGTGCCGATATCCCCGAACACCAGGCCCATCGATTTGATGATCCCGGACGTCCGCCCTCCATACTGATTATTCATGGCTCCTCTTTTTCGCAGCGGTAAATCGCTCTATTCTCACCCTAAGGAAAAGAGGGCAATAAATTGTGTGATTTGGAACGGCAAAATTCGTAAATATGCCGCCCGCTTTACCAGATTTTTCCGAAAAGAAGGAAATTCCAAGAGAAACGTGCATGTACCGGAGACCCGTTTTGGGAATCCCAAACGATTATATCTCATGAGGAGGTATCGTCATCCGACCGCTGGGGTGCATTCCCTCACGGGATCATTCCGCCGGAGCCAGTCAGAGGAGACTCAAATTTATGGACAAGGAACCGGAAAATAAATTTCG
>JBAIXL010000007.1:0-2351 GCA_037916685.1 Methanolinea tarda | reverse complement strand
GGTTCGGACCGCGACGACCACCTTCCTGCCTTGAGCCTCTGCCAGAAGCGCGGAAACCACGCTGGATTTCCCACTGCCGGTAGGTGCATCGATCATGCCGATGCCCCCTTCACGAGCAATACGGGCGACGGCCTCCAGCATCTGACGTTGGCAGGGTCGATAGGCAGAGTAGGGAAAATATTCGTCGATCCGGTCCATTGTACTCAAAAGGTTGACTGTCCACACGCATGGCTGTTGCCTTTCTACTCAATTCCACTCCGGGGTATCGGGGTCCTTTCCGGTGCAAAGCGCGAAATGGGGTGAAGAGGCTCTTTTCAGGTGACCCTAGAGTCCGCGCCCGCGCGGGTCAGATTTTCGGGGAAATTAATTAAATACCGGAATTTCCATTGAACCTTTGGAAAATGCGGATCATGAAACAAATCCTTCGGGATGCCCTGAAATGGGTTGGTCTGGTTGCCGTGACCCTGATACTATGGGCCGCGGATCTGTACTTCCCCAGCACCTATCTCGAACGCAGCGTAATCACCCTGTTTACTATTTCCCTGATCTACCTGGGCTTGCGGGTCGTATTTGAGAACATCACCCTCTCCCGAATCTCCGAGATTAAAACAAAATACTCCTTCCGGAAAGGGATTACGGTGGTCTATTATCTTCTCATCGCCGTGGTGGTGGTGATAGTCTGGGTACAGAACTCCCAGGCAGTGCTGGTGTCGTTTGGAATCATTGGCGCCGGCCTGGCCATCGCTCTCCAGGATGTGTTTAGGAATTTTGCGGGAAGTATTTTCATCATTTCCAGTGGGCTCTATTCCGTGGGAGACCGCATCGAGATCGACAAGAAAATGGGCGATGTGATCGATATCGGATTGTGGAACACCACGTTAATGGAAATCCAGGGCTGGGTGAACGGAGACCAGCCCTCCGGACGGATTACCCTGGTTCCAAACGGGTTGGTGATAACCACACCGGTGTTCAACTACACCAAGGACTTTACCTTCATCTGGGACGAGATCACTATTCCTCTGACGTATCAGAGCGACTGGAAAGAGGCGATCTCCGTCTTTTCTGCTATCGCAGAGAAACACACCGCTGAGATGATCGTCGATGCCCAGCGCTCCATAGAACAGGTGGGGACCCGGTATTATTTTATCAAAAAAAGCGTCGAACCCTCCGTGTATCTGACTACCACCTCCAACTGGATTGAGGTCACCGTACGGTACGTCTCCGACGTTCGTCGGCGCAGGCAGGTTCATAATGAACTGAGCCGGAAGATGCTCGCGGCAGTGGAAGAGTCCGAGGTAATGGAGATCGGCAGTTCGACCATGATCGTGACCGGCCGACATCAGGTTACTCTGCAAAAGGAGGACGTGGAAATAGAGAGGCCTTGACTCAAACGGGGAAAAATCCCGGATAAACCTTGATTGTTCGGAAAGGGATCCCTGATCCGGCCCTTCTTTTGATGAGATATCTTCGTAGACCGGCCCGGATTCTCCGATCACTGCCCGCTTCTAACGACGGAAATTTGTCAGGGGATCCTTGGATCGGCAGGTTCCGTCCCCGCATCTCTTTTATTTTACGCACCCACATGATCTTCATGGCAATCCATCCCATCGAGTTCCGGTACGGAACACCGGAAATGCGGAAGATCTGGAGCGAGGAACATCGCTTCGCATGTATCGTGGCGGCCGAGGTGGCGCTGGCCCATGCCGAGGCCATTCAGGGACTCCTTCCACGCGAATCCGCGGAGGAAATTGCACGATGCGCACCTGGTGCGACGCTGGACCGGGCGAAGGAGATCGAGAGCGAGATAGGCCACGATATGATGGCGATCGTCCGGGCGATCAGCGAAGTATGCGGCAGTGCAGGAGGGTGGGTTCATTATGGTGCCACGTCGAATGATATCCTCGATACCGCCACGGGACTCCAGCTGAAGGATTCCCTGACGTTGCTGGAGGAGAAATTGCTGGATCTGCTCCGGGTGCTGCTGGACAGGTCCGAGCAGACCAAGACCCTGGTATGCGCGAGTCGCACCCACGGCCAGATAGGAGTGCCTACCACCTACGGACTTCGCTTTGCCATCTGGGCGAGTGAAGTCGGGCGGCATATCCAGAGATTGCGCGAGATGCGTCCGAGAGTGGAAGTCGGGCAACTCACGGGGGCGGTGGGAACTCAGGCCTCGCTCGGGGATAAGGGGATGGAGATCCAGAAGAGTATGATGAAACTTCTGGGTCTGGGGGCAGTGGATGTCTCCAACCAGCTCGTGTCCAGGGACCGGTACGCAGAATACTTTATGTTGTGTGCCCAGGTCGCCACCACCCTGGATAAGATCGGAATCGAACTGCGTACACTGCAGC
>JBAIXL010000006.1:0-2974 GCA_037916685.1 Methanolinea tarda | reverse complement strand
AACTCGCAGACCGCCACACATTCCCCGGTGAGCCCGTATCCGATCTGGCAGCGGTCACCCACCACGATGTCGCCGTCGGTGACCAGAATATGTTCCTGCAACTCGGTGTTATCGGGAAAATATCCGCGTACGAGGAGGTTCGGGGACTTGATCTCCATCGGGCTCCGCCTGTACTAATGTCTATGCCCCATACTTATGAGTCTTGTTTATCAGGTCGAGAATGATGGGCATCAGGGAGAGACCCGGCAGGCGGTGCAGAGCCCCTTGGGCGCAGGAGATCTCATCAAACCTCTTCACTCCATCTACCCGCACCCCCTCCCCCCGGATGAGGAGAGGGACCGGATCCGCGGAGTGATCCTTGATGGTGCAGGGCGTGCTGTGGTCCCCGCAGATCACCAGGAGACAATCGGACAGGCCGAACAGGGGTGCCAGGGAAGCATCGATACGTTCGATGAACTGCTTCTTCTCCTTCGCGTTTCCGTCATGGGCGGCCTCATCGCTTCCCTTGATATTCAACAGTACGAAATCCTTCTTCCGTAATTCCTCTAGGGCCGCGGCGATCTTCCCGTCGAGGTTGGTGTCCATCGAACCGGTGGCCCCGGGCACGGATACGTGCCGCAGACCTGCGACCTTGCCGATCCCGATGATCAGGGTCGCCGCGGCGATAACGCTGCCCTGCAGGTGATACCGCTCTTCGAAGGATTCAAACTGTCCCATCTCCCCTGCGCCCCGAAGAAGCACCATGTTGGCGGGAGGTTCCCCCCGGCTCTTACGATCCCGGTTGAGGGGGTGGTCATCGAGGACCTTGTGCGACTGGCGGATAAATTCCTTGCAGGCCTCTGCGGTCTTACGGTCCGCCTTCTTGCGTGTGCAGGATCGTATCTCGGTGGGGGCGACCCCCTCCTTTTTGGGATCGTTGGAGGAGACACCTGCCCCGAGCCCCTCCCCTTTCAGAGCCAGGGCAGCCCGGTGGCCGGCACCCGAACAGAACCAGAAAGAAACACCCAGGGAGGAGAGATCCACCTCCCGCTGGATCGCCGCGCTCAGCTCCCGGGTCTCGTGAATTCTTCCCGCACGGCGATCGGTAATGGTCCCGTCGTTTCCCAGCGTAGCGTAATTGCCCCGGAATCCGATCATCCCCTTCTCCATGTGGATCCCGCATCCTTCTGCTTCCAGGGGTCCGCGCCCGGTGTAATACCGTTCGGGTGGGTACCCCAGAAGGCTTAAGTGGCTGGTGTCCGAGCCGGGGCGGATGCCCGGTCCGATGGTGTCCATAATCCCACACGTTCCCTCTCTAGCCAACCGGTCCAGGTTGGGGGTCAAGGCCGCCTGGAGTGGGGTCCTGTCTCCCAGCTCGGGACACGGCCGGTCCGAGATCCCGTCAAGTACGAGAAAAAGCACTGCCCGGGCAGTCATGGAAGAAAGGATGGTAGTCAGGGCTCATTACCCTGCCGATTCCAAAAAAATTTATTGGTTATGCGGTGGCCAGCACTTCGGGGGTCGCGGATTCCACCTTGGACTTGATTATCTCCACCCGACGGATAGGGTAGATGGTCTTGATCTGTTTGTGCAGCTCTTTGGCAATCTCCCCGCTCACCATGTCCTTGATGAAGGCGTCCTGGTTAACCTGCGTCGCATAGGCGCGGACAAATGAAGAGAGCGTGTCCCGGATCGCATGCACCTGAGACAGGTTTGCCCGAGACAGAGTGAGACAGGTGATGGTCACCCGGAAGATCTTTCCGTCCTTGGTGGTGACCGGGATGATGCTATCGATGCGTGAGGTCTTCCTCTTCACCAGAGACCGCATGAAATCCCGGGTCACCTCATGGCCGTCGAAATCGGTATAGGCGGCGTCGCCCGCCACGTTGGTGATCTTCAGATGCAGTTTGATCTGTTGCTTGGCATAGTCCTGGGTGACCTCACCCAGCGTGGTGGAAATGATCCGTCCCACCACGTTCTCCGGTTCGTTGGCGATGGTATCGCCCATATAGGTCTTTCCAAAGACCTCTGGTACATACACTTTGTACCAGCTCTTGGCTTTCCAGCCTTCCACTTTCCTTCCGATCTGTTTTTTCTTTACCATTCTATCACCTCATTACAGGAACCTGAAAATTTCATGAAAGTCACCAATTTTTCTGGATACCGTTTCCGGCCAGGTGGCGGGATCAAATCCCTTCTGGGAGAGGAATGCCGCCGTCCAGCGTTCAAGACCAATCCCCGAGCAGCCGGACCAGCATTCCTCCCCGCTCTGGATCTTCACCGTGAAGCCCCGGGGGTATTTATCCCCGTTCACGCTCACATTCTGAAACTCCAGCCAGCTTTCGTTATAGGGTAGAAATGCTTCGTAATCGGTAGTCCCGACCGATTCGCAGCCGCAAGCGCCCACCATGCCCTCCTGGGCCATGAACCAGGGAGTCACCTTCGCCGCCCGCCACTCCAGCTCCAGGAGGTCGTTGAACACATGTGCGTAGGCCGCATGGAGGGCTTCGGCCATCTCCACGGTCTGGTCGCAGGTGCCCAGCCAGAGGATCTCGATGCGGTGGAACTCGTCCACCCGTTCGATCCCGTGAATCCCGCCGCTTTCATACCGGTGAGAGGTCCCGCTGCGGTCAAACACCCGCACCGGCAGACAGTCGCTGGCCAGGGTCTCCCCCTGCACAAACGGCCAGAAGGAGGGGCATTGGGCATAGCACATCGCCCCGATCGGACCGTCGATCCGCTCCCGGATCTTCTCCACCCAGACCTCTCCGGTTACCTTGAAATAATCCGCGATGTCCTCCCAGTAGGCAGGATCCCGTGTCTTGGGGGTGCAGATATAGTAGATCTCCGGGTACACCCCCTTGGCATGTCCGGATCGTGAGAGCACCTCCCAGGTGTCCAGCTTGGGAAAGATCATCTCCCGGAAGCCGAGCGGCCGGATGATCTCCTCCTCCACGATCTCCTCGAACGCCCGGAAGAGCTGTACCGCCTGGGG
>JBAIXL010000005.1:0-2060 GCA_037916685.1 Methanolinea tarda | reverse complement strand
CCATTTTCGGGGGCGTCTGGGACTACAACCAGATGAACTTCCTGGCCCGTAAAGCCCTGGGCAGTTTCAAGCCCCGCATCGAAGCCGCTGGATTCAAGGAGGAACAACCCGGGCGGTACGATACCCGGGACCGGGAGGCCATCCGACGCTGGGCGAAGGAACTGGCTGCCCAGATACAGTAACGATACCGGATCACAAATGGAGATCACACCTCCCATCCACGGCCTCAGGCTTCCCTTCCAGGTTCCTGTCTCACCCGATATCACTGTCGACCGGTTCGTGAACATATACCTTATTTACGGCAAGACTATCACCCTGATCGATACGGGCGTGGCGGGCTGCGAGGCACCGATCTTTGACGCTATTCGTTCCCAGGGTAGGGATCCGTCGGAGATCCGTCAGATCATCCTTACCCACGCGCATCCCGACCATCTCGGGGCAGCCCGTATCATCCAGGAAGTCACGGGATGCAGCCTCGCGGCCCATCCTCTCGAGCGAGCCTGGATCGAGGATGTGGCGCTCCAGAACCAGGAGCGGCCGGTTCCGGGTTTTCATATCCTGGTCGGGGGATCGGCGCACCTCGATCAGGAACTCTACGACGGGGATTGGATCGGAGTAGAGGGGAAGCGGTGGAAAGATGTCCAGGTCCTTCACACCCCGGGCCATTCCCCGGGGTCCATTTCCCTCTTCCGGCCTCACGAGGGGGCGCTCTTCACCGGTGACGCGATACTGGTGAAAGGAGATCTGCCGGTCTATGAGGATCCTCTTAGGTCGGTGCGTTCGATACAACGTCTCCGCGGAATGGCGGGAATAAAGGTGCTCCTCTCTGCCTGGGACGAACCTCGGTGGGGTGAGGAGGGGTACCGCCAGATGGACCGGGCCCTGGCATATCTCCAGGAGATCCATCGGGCGGTACTTGATAGCGAGCGTTCGTCTCCTTCAAACTTGATGGAACTAACCCGGAAGACCGCGGCAACCCTCGGGCTGCCTGGCCAGGGGGCGAATCCCCTGCTGGCCCGGACATTTGCGTCGAATCTGCGGTATCGGGACAGGGAAAATCTGCTCAGCTGACTGCCCGGCGAATCCGCTGAGTCAGAGAGGGCAGGCAGATCGTTCGCCAGGGTACTTATCCCTGCGATGTTCTGCCGGAAGGAGGCATCGTTCTGTTGATCTGCTCCCTATTGGCATGGAGCCCACATCGAAGAGGAAAGAATACTTAATCGCGGTATTCCTCTGCCGGGCTTTCCTCGATGCATACGGAAGCACGAGGATCCAATAAAAGAGCCCCTGCAGGTCAGGAATCGGGATGTTGGGTCAAACGAGAAACACCCCTCCTTCCCCGCACGCTTCTTTGAGTCGTTGATTAATGGGATTTGTGTTCCTGGAATAGCGGCATGATCCTCAGGGGTCTTGTCGACAAACAAGGATCAGAGACCGCCACCAAAGTATCAGCGGTGAGATATATACATTGCGGGGAAGCAAGTGGGTCAAGCCGAAAGGTCTCAGTGCATGCAGAGTTGGATTGAAGCTCCAAAGACTCCATTTTAAAGGGCGAGGCAACCGGATTCAAAGGAGGAACAACCCGGATGGTACGATACTCAGGACCAGGAGGCCATCCAATGCTGGGCCCGGGAATTGGTCACGAAGATCACGAATTAAATAGACATCCTGTCTCGATGACCCTCGCGTGTCAGTGCTGCGGACAAGGGTAATCGAGACCCGATAGGGACGGTCGTTTCAGCTCATCGCTTTCTTCACGAGAGCGGCGATCCTTGCCTCCTCCTCGGCCGTTATCGTTTTCACCGCGAAGGCGGTAGGCCACATGTTGCCTTCGTCGAGGTTTGCCTCGTGCATGAAGCCCAGGGTCGCATACCTCGTCTTGAATTTCTGCATGCTCTGGAAGAAGCATACGATCTTGCCGTCCCGGGCATAGGCCGGCATCCCGTACCAGAGTCTCGGTGAAAGGGAGGGCGCGTGGGATGTGATGATCGCATGAAGCCGCTCTCCGATCATCCGATCCGCTTCCGGCATCGCGGCGATGTTCGCGAGGACGGCACTCT
>JBAIXL010000004.1:0-2024 GCA_037916685.1 Methanolinea tarda | reverse complement strand
CAATGGACTCAAAGTGGGACTCTATTTTTCACATCTTGACTGGTCACATCCTGACTACCCGTTTTTTACAAAGACTCAACGACGGTACGAAAACGACTCGGTGCGATGGAACCGGTTCCTGAAATTCCGATGGAACCAGGTGGAGGAACTTGCGACGCTCTTCCACCCCGACCTCTTCTGGTTTGACGGGGATTGGGATTTCTCGGCGGAACGGTGGGATGCGAAATCCCTGCGCGAAGCCATCGCCCGTTGGGTACCGGGTTCCATTGTCAATTCGCGCATCAACGGTTACGGCGACTACGACACCCCGGAGCAGGGGATCCCCATCACGAAGCCCCGGAGCGCCTGGTGGGAGCTCTGCATGACGATGAATGATTCGTGGGGGTTCCAGGGAAACGACAAGAATTATAAGACGCCGAACCAGATTATCAGGTTGTTCGTGGATTGCATCAGCATGGGGGGCAATCTCCTGCTCGATATCGGGCCGAAGCCTGACGGGACGATCGCGGCGGAGCAGGTCAACATCTTGCACGAACTTGGGCGTTGGACAAAAAAACATCAGGAAGCGATCTACGGGACCATCGGAGGCATACCGAAAGATTTCGTATCCTTCCCAACCACCCTTTCAAAAGACAGCACCATGTTGTATGTGTTTCTCGATTGCCAGCCGAAGGGTCCCGTCGTGATCAAAGGGCTGAAAAACAAGGTCAACCGTGTCTGGGTTCTCGGGAATGGAACGAAACTTGAAACGCAGATCCTTATGAAACAATACTGGAATGCCATCCCGGGCCTCCTGTATATCGACGTTCCGCCTCCTGTGCTCGACGAACAGGTCACAGTTCTTGCGCTGCTGCTGGATGGGCCGATTGCTCTCTACCACGAGAAAGCGCAATGAACCTCTACCTTCTCTCGAATGCTGCCTCACGGTCGGTCAGCCCCGAGAACATCACCGGAAAGCCCGGACAGGGGGGAACCACACCGCCCGACAAGGGGAGCGCCGGATATCAGGCGCGCGAGCTCGGTCTGGGATGGAAGGTGAATCCGTTTGTCCGCATCCGGCCCGGTGAGACATGTACGATGGCCGACATTTCCGGGCCTGGAATCATACGGCATGTCTGGATGACGCCGACCGGAAATTATCGACTCTCGATCCTGCGGGTTTACTGGGATAATGAAGCAGCGCCATCCGTCGAAGTTCCGGTGGGAGATTTCTTTGCGTCCGGATGGGGATGGGAGAATGAACCGCAGATCAGTTCTCTTGCCGTGTGTGTCAATCCAAAGAATGGATTCAACTGTTACTGGGAAATGCCGTTCCAATCGCGATGCCGGATTACGATGGAGAACATGGGCGAAGAGGACCTGGTCCTGTATTATCAGATTGACTATTCGGAGGAAGAGATACCGGCCGGCGCGGGGATGTTTCATGCACAATTCAGAAGGACCAATCCGGTTCCATTGAAGACGGATTATACCATCGTCGACGGCATTGCGGGGCGTGGACAGTACGTGGGCACCTACATCGCTCATGGTGCCCGGAGCCCGGGTTGGTGGGGGGAAGGGGAGGTAAAATTCTTCATGGACGATGATGGAGAATTCCCTACGATCTGCGGGACCGGGGAAGAAGACTATTTCAACGGCTCGTACGGTTTCGGGCAGCGCAAAGGAAAGAACGGAACCTACACCTATACGGACTTCAGCACACTGTATTCGGGATTCTATCATGTCGGCAACAGACGCTTTGGTGAATATCGCTGGCACATCACCGATCCGGTTCGTTTTCGGCATCGGCTGCGCGTGACGATCCAGTGTTTGGGCTGGCAGAGCAAGAGCCGGTATCTTCCGCTGCACGACGACATGGCATCGGTCGCATACTGGTATCAGACGGAGCCACATCACCTCTTCCCGAAGCTGCCGGCCAGGGAAGCTCTCCTGATTTCTCCGTCAAACCGGAAACGCCGGCGCTGAGACCACAGCCGAATGAATTTCATGGAACGCACTGAGAATTGTCTCGCAAAACTGGAACG
>JBAIXL010000003.1:0-1797 GCA_037916685.1 Methanolinea tarda | reverse complement strand
CATGTACATCAGGAGTCGGGAAAGGACCATATCGCTCGCAGTGTGAATTAAAGGAATATAGGAGGATTGCCAGAGCTAAGTTTAATATCAGAGAACAATCCGGGGGAATATGAAATCTTTAGTTATTGTTCTCGTTCTCCTTCTCGTTGGGATGCTTACTCTGGGTTGTACTACTTCTCAACCCTAAACCATGCCCTCCTCAGCACCGAACGGCCACGATTTCTCCACCGGTAGGTGGGACGGTTTCGATGATCCTCATAGCAAAGAATACGCTTTTTATAAGAGTACGCTCTCCGTCCCCGCTGTCGCGATGGTGGTCATGACATTCGAAAATCAGGACTCTGATATCACTCACAACACTACACTGTATACCAATAGTTCCACACGAGCTAAGATCTTTGTCGGAGATTTTGTGACCGGGATTAAAACCATGACGTATACCTTTGATTGCACCAACCGCCCCAGGAATTATTTCTTCCGGTGCGATGTGCATCCGGAACAAATGTTTGAGACCTTTGTGGTAACCTAATTCCCTTTTCTTGAAAGCGGGAGGCATGGTCGTAGGCACCAGCCTAATCGGGGTCTATGTCGGTGCTCAACCGCAATTGAGCCCAGCGGGCATCACTCTAAAAATTCCATACCCTATCGAAGAGCGTTGCAGCTCCCTGTTCTTAAAAAAATCCGCAGTGCACCACCTCCTTGACATGCTTTTAGGGTCCGAATCCCTCTTATACTGGAACCGTTGTCAGGACTGGTACACACATCCATGGTCCTGAAGCGAGATTTATCCCTGTTCGATCTCACCAACATCGTGATAGGTTCCATCGTAGGAGCAGATATCTACATCGCGTCCGCACTGACAGGAGGGTTACTGGGTCCATTCGCGATCATCGTGTGGATTATTGCGGGTGCTATGGCGGCATGCCTCGCTCTTGTTTTTGCGTATTGCAGCTATTATATTCCAAAGGTCGGCGGACCCTTTGCGTTCGTTTCCGAGGCATTTGATGACTTTTTTGGATTTCTGACGGGCTGGAGTCTGTGGATAGCGGAGATGTTGGCACTCCCGGTGTTTGCCATCGCATTTGTCCAATATCTTCAGTACCTGGTTCCTCTGGGGGTTTGGGAGGGACTCCTCGTGAAGGGCCTATTTCTCTTCACCCTGACCGCGATCAATATCCGCGGGGTTAAGGCCGCGGGGAGAGTCAACGATATCCTGACCCTGGTCAAACTCTCTCCTCTGTTCATTCTCATGATTGCCGGATTCTACCTGCTCCTTCGCGACCCGGGGATCTTCCTTCAGAATTATACCCCCCTGATACCGTTTGGCCTGAGTAATTTCGGTACTGCCGTGGTACTTATCTTCTGGGCCTATGTGGGATTTGAACTGGGAACGCTTCCCGCAGCGGAGGTCAAGAATCCCAGTGTGACCATTCCCAAGGCAATCATCCTGGGTATGACCGTGGTGACCATCTTTTATCTGGCCACCAATTTCATTGTCTACGGTACCGTCAACTGGATGGATCTCGCCCAATCGACTACCCCCTTGGTATTGGTCGGAGGAGTACTGATGGGAATTGCGGGTTCGGCCATGATGAGTATCGGCGCACTGGTCTCCGTTTCGGGATCGGATGAATCGGGAATTCTGGGAACCGCACGTCTTTCCTATGCCATGGCGATTGAAGGATTATTTCCCCGCATGTTCAGCCGAGTCCATCCCCGGTTCGGGACACCAGCGTATGCGCTGGCCATACAGGGAATGATCGCCTTTTTTCTTTCCACCTTTTCCGGAATCCGAGA
>JBAIXL010000002.1:0-6774 GCA_037916685.1 Methanolinea tarda | reverse complement strand
CGGTGGTTCGGATAGGTGAGGAGTTACATACCGGGGATCAGATTCGCATCAGCGGTCCCCATCAGAACTTCAGCCAGCGGGTCACTTCCATGCAGATTGAGCATCAGACCATCACCGATGCAAGTCCGGGGCAGGAAGTAGGGATGAAGGTCGTGCAACCGGTACGGCCGGGAGATCGGGTCTATCGGATCGTGCCTGATTGAATTTTGTATTCTCATTCTTTGCCCTATCACGTTTATTTTCTTTCGGGGGGAAGGTCGAATGAAGAGCGAAGTTACTTAAGGGCGATTGCGCAAAATTCTGTCCGGCAACTATGGCGCAGCGAAATTCCGTCAACGAACATTCCCCTTCCATTCCCTGGATCATCGTATCCCGCCTGATCGGTCTGGCAATTTACTTCATAATCGTCGTTATTTTGCAACAATTACATCCCGGCAACCCGGTAATAGAGTCAATTTCCCGGTTTCTTTCCGCTCCGGCCACCATCGCCCTGGTGGTGATCTTCTCAATTCTCTTCCTCGTGGGTGAAGTATTCCTTGCTCTCGACTTCCCGGTAAGTCTCCCGGGTCCTTTTTTCAACGCGTTGGGCAGCGTGTTTCTGGTTTCCTTCCTTTTCCATTTGCTGTACCTGGTCGATACGATCAGCAGCATCACGCTCTTTTCCGTGCTTGGACCTCTCGAACCGATCCTCTATATCCTCGTTTTTTTCCTTGTCCTCATTGTCCAATACGTGCATCTATTTTCCCGGCGACAGGACGGGCCAAACGGAAGTTCATCTTCGGTATCAGAAACGCAGTTTGAGCCGCCAGATCGGGAGCCCTCATCGGAAACTGAGAGAAAGGAGGTATCGTGGCAAGATGTGGAGACGGAGTTCCGTTCCTTTCTCTATGATCTTTTCCATTCCCTTCGGGAATCACTTAAGAAGACGAAGTGAAGCGGGTTACGCTTTACCGCTTATCGAATATCTTGATCGAGACACACGAATATCGGGAGATGCGATTAATAGAAAGATCGGGAAAAAATAAAAGAATAACTGGTTAGATCTAACTGGTTAGAATCTCGGTTTCCTGTGCTTCGGAAGGCACTCCCGGCAGTAGACGGGTCTTCCCTCGGTAGGCTTGAACGGAACTTCGCACTCTTTACCACAGTCAGAACAGACTGTCTTTGTCATTTCTCGGGGGCCACCGAAAGATCTCGGTCCTCCGAAACTTCTCTTTCCTTCCATTGGTATTACTCGTGCAGATGTGAACCTGCCTGTATGTTTATGAGAGCTATGCATATAAATGATAGCATTCACCAAACGTGAATCTCAGGGGATGATCTCACAGCCTTCGAACCGGGGATGTTCGAGATCGGCATACCCGATTACACCCTGATTCAGGAAGGCCTGTACCTGGGGCAATGCCTCCTGCAAACCTAGGTGCAGAACGTGGACCGTCTCGCAGATCAGGTCTTTCTGTTCTTCGGGCCAGTATCCCATGAGACTGGAGTACAGGCACCTTCCTCCGCAGAAATCACGAATCTGGCAATCTGTGCATCTTCCTCCGACCGTATAATCGGGTAATGTATGGGGATATGCGGAGGATATGTGACCGGCATAGTACTTTTTGATCCCCACCATGAGAGGACAGGGAACGATTGCCCCGTTGGTCAGGATACCATAACTTTTGTGCCCGCAGCCACAACGCAGCCGGCTTGTCCTGCCTAACAACATATCCTGCAGAGGATCGATAAAGGGGTACCAGCGAAGCACCTCTCCGGTCTGTCTCATCCGTTCCACCCAGTCGCCGATCAGCCCGCGAATGCCGGGATTATAGATCTCCTGTATCCACGAGCGGAAATCGTCTTCACCTTCCGGGAACGAGAAATCGGCATCCAGCTGCCAGTGAATTGACCGGAACGAATGGTCTTCATTCTGAGCCAGATATCGGACCGCATCACCGACATCGGATCCTACCGGTACGGTCATCCGGGCGATGAGTTCCCCATGGAATCCACGGGCCTGAATGAGGTCTATGTTTTGAAGTACTTTCCTGTACGTGCCCTTACCACGATACCGATCGGTGATCCTCTGGGGGCCATCCAGAGATACAGAGATCCCATCAATCCGGTTCAATGCCGATGGCGTGAGCCGATCCAGCAGGATTCCATTTGTATGAAGGAGATATCTTGCTCGGGGAATCCTGTCCATGATAGAAGCGATGAGATCCGCGCGGAGTAAAGGTTCTCCCCCGTAGAAAGTCACAGAGGGGTTCGGATCCCGTGAGAGAAACGTCGCAAGCGTCTCCAGATCGTACGAGAGATCCACCGGAACATCTTCAGCCAGGTTCTGGGTATCCGTTTCCCCTTTGTTCTGTGTTCCTATTCTTCCCCGGCAGTAGGTGCAACAGAGATTGCACTCATCGGTAAGTATGAGATGGTAGTTCAAAAAAAATCTGTATATTGATTGATCTGACCGGAGAAAAAGATGGCGGTCTATGGAGATAATCTATAAACGTGAATAGATCAAGGGCTCTCTCAATGAACGAGACCGCATATCATCACCGGGAGATTGAAACCCTAGGACGCAGTGCTCTGGATGCGCTGATCGATAAGAGAGTCCGATATACCGTACAATATGCGGCAAAATATTCCCCTTTTTATCGGAAATGGTTCGATCAGAATCATATCGATCCCGCGAAGATACAAAATCATGAGGATCTTCTGCAGCTGCCCCTGATCACCGGAGCCGATGTCCGTGCGAATCAGCCACCGGAACAGGCCGATTTTCTTTTCCGCAGTGCAGAATGGGGAGATATCTTTACCATTCATGAGACGAGCGGGACGAGCGGAATTCCCAAGAGTTTCTTTCTAACCTGGGAAGACTGGGAACGGTACGCGGAAAAATACGCCCGAATCTTCACCTCGCAGGGTTTTTCCCGTGGGGACCGTATCATCATCTGTGCCTCGTATGGCATGAACATCGGAGCCAATACGATGACCCTCGCTGCCCGGGACCTTGGAATCACGATCGTACCCACCGGGAAATGCAATTTTCCTGTGCGGATGATCCAGAATTACCGTCCTTCAGGTATCGTGGGAAGCGTATTCAAGCTTATTCACTTGGGCCGACAGATGCAGATGGAAGGATATTCCCCTCAGGAGTCCCGTATCGAGAAGCTGATCGTGGGAGGGGAATCCTTTGCCGAGGAATCCCGTGCGTATCTGGCGGAGCTGTGGAGCTGCGAAGTCTTCAACACGTACGGAAGTACGGAGGGAACCATGTGTGGAGAATGCACGGCCAGACAGGGATTACACGTTCCAGAGGATCTGGTCCATCTCGACCTTTATGATCCCCAACTCAAGAGGTTTGTCCAGGATGGGGAGTGTGGCAGAATCGTTCTATCCACGCTGCTGCCCGAAGGAGCGAAATGCGGGACCCTCCTCCTTAACTATGACACCGAGGATACCAGTGTGGTGGTTTCCCGCGACCGTTGCCGCTGTGGTCGCACCCACCTGAGAATATTCAGTCCCCAGCGGGAGGCAGAGACGGTGTGGGTGTCGGGTATTCCCTTCAACCGTGTTGACGTGGAGCGGGGTGTGTTCCAGCGGGAGAATATGGAATATCTTAGCGGGGAATATGAAGCGTTTCTTTATGGAAATCCGGAGAGGTCGGTTCTCCAGGTGAATCTTGAATGCGAACGTCCGGAATCCTGTAACCGCGAAATCGTCGAAGAATCCTTCCGGAAAGGCTTCTTTGCCGCGAAGATGGGACTGAGGGATCTATACAACGAGGATATTTTTCAGATCTCGTTCCATTTTCTGGTTCCTGGCACTCTGGAGTTGTATAAAGTGCCAGGTCGACCTAAACGGCTGGTAGACCGTCGCTGAGAGCGATGGGTTTTATAATCGACCGATCCCATGGGTCGTCGGTATGAATACTTTATACGAGGATGCGTCCCTTCGGGATTGCATCGAGGTATTTCAGGATCGGGATGATGCCGGGGAACGACTTGCCCGATTTATACTGAAACGATTCAGCTTTCCCCAACCGGTGGTCTGTCCGATTCCTGCCGGTGGGGTTCCAATTGGGTATGCCATCGCCTGCGCCCTTTCCGCACCCCTGAAAGTGGTGGTGGTTCGAAAGATCCAGATCCCGTGGAGCACGGAATCCGGTTTCGGGGCGGTCTCCTGGAAAGGGGATGTGGTGATCAACACGGATCTGCAGGAGCGGCTATCGATATCAGCGGAAGAGGCATCGGCCGCGATCTCCCGTGCGCAGAAAAGCGTGCAGGAACGAATTCGGAAATTTTCCGGAGGAGAATCTTTCCAGGATATCCGCGGACATACCATTATCCTGACAGACGACGGTCTGGCATCGGGATTCACCCTCAAGACCGCCCTGCGCTCGATCCGAGCGGAGGATCCCGCACAGGTAGTCGTAGCCGTCCCGACGGGTTCACTTGCGGCTGTGCGCATGCTATCGGAGGAGGCAGACATCGTAATCTGTCTCAATATACGGGGAGGTTTTAGTTTCGCGGTTGCCGATGCGTATCGACACTGGCATGATCTTACCGACGAAGAAGTACTGGCCTATCTCCACCGGTCTAGACCAAATGGCATTTGTTCGCCGTGATGTTTATCTAACATCACATGTATTGTTTAACCATATCGCGAGGTATACCGATTGCTGTTGGGGAGTATAATGACAAATCCGGTGTTTGACGAGTACGTAGAGCTGTATGATCGCTGGTATGACGAACATCCCCGTATCTATCAGTCAGAGGTCAGTGCGCTCGAACATTTTGTCCCCTGGTTTGGTACCGGATTGGAAGTAGGCGTGGGGACCGCGCGATTTGCGGCACCCCTGCATATCGAATACGGTATCGACCCGTCCCCAGAGATGGCTCGTATCGCGGCAGATAGGCAAATTTCCACCATCATCGGACAGGGTGAATCCCTCCCTTTCTGTGAAAACATCTTCGACTATGTTCTGATGGCGACCGTGATCTGTTTTGTTCAAGATCTGAAGAAAGCCATCAGCGAATGTGCCCGGGTACTTAAGCCGCAGGGAACTCTGATCCTCGCATTTATCGATAGAGATAGCCCCCTGGGACTTGAATACCAGGGCGATGCCGAAACCCGTGTATTCTTCCGATATGCCCGGTTCCATACCCTGGACGAAGTCCGAACTCTTCTCCATGCGTCGAAATTTGGTCAGCAGGAAGTAATCCAGACTGTTTTCGAAGAGTATGGCTCAATACCCAGCGGATTTATAGTCATCCGGGGTATAAAGGAGGGGAATATCCTTCCGTAAATCCCTATTTCTCCGTTCTCAAATCTCATCCCAGTACCTGCAGGAAAAGTGCGGCGGTAAGGGGAATGACAAGATTGTCGTCCACCGGGGATATCAGTTCGACCGCCGCCGCGAACAGTGCTAACAGGGCTGCTTTCCACGGCGAAAGCAGAGCTAGAAACACCATAAAGGAGAGAACTGTTGCGGCAAGAGAACCCTCCAGAGTTTTTCCCCCGACAATCCGTGTTCGGCCCCATCGTCGCCCGGCAATAGTTGCTATTCCATCGATCAGGGCGAGAGCAAGAATCGAGAGAAATGCAACTCTAACGGGAAACAAGATGAGAGTAACCAGGGCACTGAGTAAAAAGAACAATGCACCTTTTCCCGGCAGGGATTCATGACGATCGACCAGGTCCAGCATGGGTGAAATAAAAAACATTCGAACGCCTCTTGCCGCCAAATCGGAGATAACAAATCCAACCAGTATGGCGATGGAGAAGAGAATCAAAAGAATTTCTCTGTCCAAGGAGATCATGAGGGCGGCGATAAACAAGCCAAAGATCAGATGGATGCTTTTCCGCAGATATTCCCTCATGGTGGAAGAATCTCCCAAGTCGAAGATAAAGATAGCGAAAACCCGGAGAGTTCCTGACATCGCGCAGACGAAAATTCTCCGGATCTGAAAACTTTTATAAAGGGAGAAAATGGAAAAACACCCCTATATAGGTGTTTTGACAAACGTTTAATTACCCATGCGGGGCAGAAATTTTATCGTTTTTTTCCAGTTTTAGTCCCGCATTTACGTGATCTTTGACATTGAGAGGCATTTCAACCGAAATTGTTAAATGCTCAAGAAACGCTTATTCCTTTAAACACAACCAAAATCTTTGAGGTAGTGTTAATGGGACAAAAAATTGGAACTGAAAAAATCAAGCGAGAGAAGGGATACCTGTACTACATCGGAAAGGACGGCTATGTCTGGGCTGCTCCGATGAAATCGAACAAGACCGGAAGGAAGAAGAAGGTCGGAACGGAAAAGATCAACAAAGAAGCCGGATTCATGTACTATGTCGGAAAGGACGGGTACGTGGCGAAGGCAAAGATGAAAAACGCCTAAATTTTTCATCTTTTCATTTTCACCGGATTTTCTTCATCTTTTAGACGTATATCGTATATATCCACTCCAAATCTTTCGCCCTCCTTCTCTTTCTTGGGACATCCGTTCCAGCTACAGACAGACATCCTCCGAAATTCCTCTGCTATGGGATACCCTCAGTTCGGTACCAATGTATCTCTGATTCATGCGATCAGGAAATTATTCCTACAAGTGAAAGGAGGTAAAAATTGTGAAATTGTAGAAATCAGCAAGTAATCGTTTTCTTAAACGATTCCCATTCTTTGGGCCCCAGTTCTATCTTGTGTACGGTGCGGGCATGCTGTGCGATCTTTTTTTCAAGTTCCCATTCATTCGAAGCCGTGGCCTCAAACGGACAGTCCAT
>JBAIXL010000001.1:0-6638 GCA_037916685.1 Methanolinea tarda | reverse complement strand
AGCCGAAGGCAACGGTTCCCAGTTTGGGATCCAGCCTCCAGCCCTGGTTATACATCTCTTCGTTCATCCCTTTGATCAGTTTGTTCACTTTGTCGATCACACGGCCCAGGCGGATCTGCATCTCCATCTCATCCACCTTGAGCTCGTTGATCAGACGATCCACCTTGTTGATGAAAAGGACCGGTCGAACCTGTTCCTTGATCGCTTGACGTAAGACGGTCTCTGTCTGGGGCATCGCCCCTTCCACCGCATCCACTACAACGACAGCACCGTCGACAGCCCGCATAGCCCGCGTCACATCCCCTCCAAAGTCGACGTGGCCGGGGGTATCAATCATGTTGATGAGGAATTCTTTTCCACCATATTCGTGTACCATGGAGACGTTGGAGGCATCGATGGTGATCCCGCGTGCCTGTTCCTCTTCGTCGGAATCCATGAACAGCTGACGTCCTGCCAGCTCTTCGCTGATCATCCCTGCACCGGCAAGAAGGTTGTCGGAAAGGGTAGTTTTCCCGTGATCGATGTGTGCAACGATACCAATATTCCGGATCTGGGCCGGTTTGTCCATCAGGGTGGTAACCTTTTCCACCATCTTAGAAGCTCGTGCCATAGTTACCTCAAAAAAGATTCATTATCGGGAAGCGATCGCGATCCGTTCGCGCTCTTCCTTTTTGGAAACAGAATAACTCTTGGTGTCCCCGCGAGATGCAGCGATGAGCTCATCGGCCAGACACTCGCTCACATCTTTTTTACTTCCGCTGCTTGCGGCCTGGACTCCCATTGCGATGAATTTGAGCGCCGCATTTACCCGGCGAAGGGGAGCGGTGTCCACCGATTTGGGAACATTAATACCGCCGTATTTCAACCGCACCGTTTCTTCGCGTGGCCCTGCATTGGCGATGGCGTCCACCAGCACCTGGACCGGGTTCTTTTTGGTTCTCTGATTGATGATCTCGAAGGCCTCCTGGGTGATGCGCATGGCCCGCTGTTTGGCGCCGGTATTCATCTCATTCTGCATCAGCCGGTTGATCAATCGTTCCACGATCAGCATGTCGCCCTTGGCAAACTGCTGGCGGGTCAGTTTCCCCGATGTATAGGGAACGATGGCGGAACGGAGATTGATGTACCGAACGAGACCGGGATCCTTTATCTCGACCTCGTTTAAATCCCAGCGGTTGAACAGCAGACGGGGGGCCTGGGTTGCCTCCTCCTCCTTTGTCTGAGGGACCTCCTCTACGGGAACAGTGGTTTTCTTCTCGTCCATCTGCTCACCTGCGTGGCTTCTCCTTCCGCCCTATTACGAGTTCGTGAAGAGAGACGTTGTTCACTTTCGTCACCACAAATCGTACACCCGGGATATCTCCCATGGACCGCCCGAGCCTCCCCCCGATTCCTTCGATCTCGACTTCGTCGTGCTCGTCGATGAAGTTGATCGCTCCATCACCTGCGGCAAAGGCGGTGACCTGTCGACCGTTTTTGATCAGCTGTACCCGTACCGCCTTGCGG
The DNA here is from genome assembly GCA_037916685.1 of Methanolinea tarda. Lineage (GTDB taxonomy): Archaea > Halobacteriota > Methanomicrobia > Methanomicrobiales > JACTUA01 > JAJRCM01. The sequence goes on along the minus strand of JBAIXL010000001.1, from coordinate 5,132 downwards.
ATCGCGGAGTTCGGCTGTTTGGCTTCTATCCCAATCTTTTCCAACACGATGCCCCGTGCCTGGGGGGATCCCTCGAGAGGATCGGCTTTCTCATCAAGTCGAAGCATACGTCGCGCATACCGCTTGTCGCTCCAGCGGAATTTATGGGCATCGCGCTTCAACTTTCTGGCTGCAAATTTACCCTGTCCCATTAAAGGCCCTCATAAACTTGATTTCGATGAATACGGATACATCCTTCTGAGATAATATCCAACGCAGGGAATGAACATATATATTGTGTTCACTCACTCTGATTCCTTATCTGTTTAGATGTAGGAGCTAATAATCTTATATCTCCCGCCCACGAACGCTGTACAATGAAATGTTGCATTTATAAGGAGGTCCTTTTTGACGCATCACACCGCCTGCTCCACTACGAGGGCAAATGCCGGAATCTTCACGGACACCGGTGGAGGGTGGAGGTGTGGATAGAAGGTGAAACCGATGGGACCACCCAGATATTGATGGATTATAACCTGATCAAAGAGGTGATCGAGCGGTTCGATCATCAGGTAATTCTGAACGAAACCGACCCGATGGTGGATTGTATCACCCGATTTCAGACGGTGATCACGACGCCAGGAGATCCCAGCAGTGAAATGATTGCCTCCCGCATCCGGGACATGCTCTCTGCCGAATCGCCCCTCCGTGATAACCATGCAAAATTGACCCGGATCCGGGTCTGGGAATCCCCCACCTGCTGTGCCGAGCTCACGCATGCAGATCAGTGAAATCTTTGTCAGCCTTCAGGGAGAAGGGAGGAATCAGGGGAAGCCCTGCACGTTTGTACGCACCTCCGGATGCAATCTCTCCTGTCGATGGTGTGATACCCCGTATGCACGCGAAGGGGGAACAGAGATCCCGGTAGAGACTGTCGCAGAGCAGGTGATTGCCTTTGGATATCCTTATGCCTGCATTACCGGCGGGGAACCGCTTCTGCAGCGGCAGGAGGTGCGGGAGCTCTCACAATATCTGTACGACCAGGGATATGAGGTCGATATTGAGACCAATGGAACCTGTGATTTCTCGTCTCTTCAGCCTTTTGCCTCGGTCTGTATGGATATCAAATGCCCTTCCTCGGGAGAACGAAGCAATCAGGATTTTATTTCCCTGCTCACGGAACGCGATGCCGTGAAGTTTGTGGTACAGGACGAAGAGGACTGCCGATATGCCTCGGAAATCCTTGCATTGCATCCGGTGAAAGGGCAAGCATTTATCTCACCGGTTCATGGCAGTAATTACCGTGCTCTGGCCTGCTATGTCCTGGAACACCACCTTCCGGTGCGTTTCCAGGTGCAGTTACATCGGATTCTGGGGGTTCGCTAGATGAAAGCGGTATGTCTCATCTCGGGGGGCATGGATTCTGCGACCGCAGCCTACCTGGCAAAAGATCAGGGATATGGAATCATCGGCCTGCATGTCACCTATGGTCAGAGAACCGAGGGGAAAGAAAAACAGTGTGCCCGCACCCTAGCCCGGCTCCTCCCAGCGAGTGACCTCCTGGAAGTAGATATTGGCTACCTACGCCTACTGGGCAGCAGTACGCTAACGGATCGGAGCCGGGAGGTGGCAGATTATGACCCAATCCGAGAGGAACTGCCCGATACCTATGTCCCTTTCCGCAACGCAAACCTGCTGTCCATCGCCACCAGTACTGCGGAAGCACGGGGGGCAGAGGCGGTCTTCATCGGGGTTCAGGCGCAGGATTACAGCGGGTACCCGGATTGTCGGCCGGCATTTCTGGATGCATTCCAGGAGGTCATCAACAGGGGTACAAGGGATACCACCTCTATAACCCTGAATGCCCCGTTTGTGCACATGACCAAGGCGGAAATCCTTCGAGTCGGGTTGAAACTCGGGGTCCCCTACGAACACACCTGGTCGTGCTACCGCAATGAGGGGCCTGCCTGCGGACGTTGTGGTTCCTGCCATTTCCGCACGGAAGCATTCCGGGAGCTCGGATTGCGGGATCCCATTCCGTATGAGAGATCCCCATGACTGTCCTATATGAGGGCCGTCGATTGAGGGTCATAAAAGTCCCCGTCCACCTCCGGGACGGAAACACCCGGGAACGGGTCGTCGTGCAGCCATCGGATGCTGCGGCCATTCTTCCGGTTCAGAAGGACATCTGTTACCTCATACGACAGTACCGGTTTGCGGTGGACCAGTACCTGTACGAGGTGCCTGCGGGGACCATAGATGCCGGAGAGGCGCCCGAGCAGACCGCAGTCAGAGAGTTGCGGGAGGAGACCGGATTCATCGCGGGGACGATGATCCCCCGCGGATTCATTTTTACTACGCCGGGATTTACCACGGAAAGGATCTACCTGTTCGAGGCACGTGATCTTTACCTGGCGGGTGATCCAAGGCTGGAAGAGGATGAAATCATCGAACTTACCCCGTTTACCCGGACCCAGTTGTATGCGATGATCGACGATGGGCAGATCTGTGACGCGAAAACCATCTGCCTGATCCACCGTTGTCTGAGGTGAATTGATGAGGGGAGTCGTCTGGATCGGGATCCTGCTGGGTTTCCTCTGCATCGCGGGCTGTGTGTCCCCAATCCCACAGGCTTCCTACAAAATCACACCTCTGGATCAATTATCTCTCACCGTGCCGAAACCCACCGTTCAGGAAGAGATCCTCTCCCGTCAGGAGATCCTCACCGTATCCCGCCTCTCGTTTGAAAATATTAACCAACAGGTGTACCTTCTCCTTGTAGCCCCATCTTCCCCTCGTGCGGTGGTCATCCTGGTCCCCGGTGCGGGAGTGAAAAAAGAGGACCACCAGGGACGGGCGGAGGGCTATGCCCAGGCTGGGATCGCGGTGGTGGTGATGGATGTACGAGGGAACGGAGGAGAAACCGACGGCACTCCCTTGGACATCGAAGGAGACCTACGACGGTTTACGCAGGGATCCTGGCCTCAGTATTATGCCATTGTGGCGGACATCATCGCCACGAGAGAATATTTATCTTCCCGTTATACGGTCCCTGTCTATCTGATGGGAGAGAGCAATGGAGGACGGTATGCCGCTATTGCCGCGGCGACGGACCACGATTTCGCAGGGTATATAGGAGTATCCACCTCCGGGTTTGGTCTTGTCGGTAACCGGTACACCGCCCAGACGAGAAAATTTCTTCTGTCAATCGATCCCGATCACGCAATCGCGGATATCTCCCCAAAACCGGTCCTCATCTTCCATGCGGCGGATGATCCTATCATTCCCTATGCGGATGGAATTTCCCTGTTCAATCATGCCCAGGAACCCAGGGAGTTCCGAAATCTCACCACCGGACACGGATTGAATCAGGTGGCGGACCAGGAAATCATTGGATATCTACTCAATTTTAATCTTCAGGAACGACAATAGTACAGTTCTCATTGGTTGGGAGATCGATATGGGTGAGGAAGAAGGTGAGCAGACACAGATGGATGCTGCTCGCCGCAAATACGAATTTAAGAAAACGCTGGAAGAGCTGACGTCCAAAGAAGGAAGCGGAACCGAGCTGATCACCCTCTACATTCCTCCGGAAAAGCAGATCCACGATGTGACCGCACAGCTACGGGACGAGTACGGGCAGTGCGCAAATATTAAAAGCAAACAGACACGAACCAACGTCCAGAGCGCCATATCCTCCATCCTTGCCCGTCTGAAATATTACAAACGTCCTCCCCCCAATGGCATGGCCGTCTTCTGTGGAACCATTCTACTGGGCGGGGATCGGACCGACCTGGAATGCACCATCATCGAACCCCCCGAACCGTTGAACCTCTACATGTACCGCTGCAGTTCACGGTTTGAGTTAGAACCCCTCCTGGATATGCTGGAGGAGAAGAACGTATATGGCCTCCTGGTGATCGATAGGAGGGAGGCCTATTGGGGATTTTTGCGAGGAAACCGCATCGATCCCATCAATGGCGCCACCTCGACAGTTCCTGGTAAGCAACGCAAGGGGGGCCAGTCCAGCGTCCGTTTCCAGCGACTGCGGGAGATAGCCATAAACGATTTTTACAAGAAGGTGGGAGAACGGGCCAGTGAGGCCTTCCTGGCCGAGAAGAATTTTTTTGAGCGGTTCAAAGGCCTTCTGATCGGAGGACCCAGTCCTACTAAAGAAGAGTTCGAAGCAGGAAACTATCTTCACCACGAGGTTCAGAAGCGCATCATCGGCCTCTTCGATGTGGCGTATACCAATGAGAGCGGTCTCTCCGAACTCGTGGATAATGCCCAGGACGTGTTGAAAGGTCAGGAAATCGTCCGGGAGAAAGGACTGATGACACGGTTCCTGCAGGAAGTGGTCAAAGAGAATGGTAATGCGGCCTATGGGGAGGAGAGTGTGCGTAAAAATCTGGAAAATGGTTCGGTGGATATCCTCCTCCTATCTTCCCGTCTCCGCAAAACCCGGGTGAAGATCCGCTGTATCAACTGTCTGTACCACCGGGAGGTGACCGTGGAAAGCGGCCCAACGAGTGAACCCGGGTCGATTCTGGTGGGAGGATGTCCCTCCTGCTCTACACCTCTGGTCAAGGAGGAAGAAGATCTGATCGAAGAACTCACTCACCTGGCAGTGCGGAGCGGAAGCACCGTGGAATTCATTACCGATGATTTTGAAGAAGGAGCCATCCTATATAATGCGTTTGGCGGTGTTGCGGCTCTTCTGCGGTTCAGGACGGGTTACTGATGTATCGAGAGACCCGGCAGCAGATCGTTACTATTCTCCGTGAGATCACCGGGTGTGAGGACGTGGAGCTCGTGGACGGCGGCGCACACGCCGACCTCGCCTCTACCGTGGCATTCTCCCTTGCCAGGATTCAGCATCGTCCTCCATTGGAGATCGCCCACGAACTGGCGGAACGGGTGAAATCCTATGAGGTACCGGGAGTGTTCCGTGTCGAGACGAAAGGACCCTACCTGAATTTCCATCTTGGACAGGCGTACCTGAGCGGAAGTCTCAGAGAAGGACTCGCACAGGGGTATGGAACCATGCCCTTGCGGGACCTCCGTATCTCCCTGGAGCATACCAGTGCCAATCCCAATGGCCCTCTCCACGTCGGACATATCCGCAATTCGATCCTGGGAGATACCCTCACACG